>PITV01000074.1 GCA_017577285.1 Clostridiales bacterium | reverse complement strand
GTGTAGTACGCGTCTTCAGGAGCCAGATATGCGGCGTTATCGGGAACGCTGGTCTCCTTCTTGGTCACAACGACTTCCTTCGGGATGCCGACGGGAACGGATACTTCATCGCTGCTTGCCCGGGACCTGTCGCCGGAGATCAGGAAAAACACAACCGCCTGATTGTACAGATAGGGGGGGATGCAGTCTGAATCTTTTACGGTGTAGTAGAAGTCGATCGTCTTGTGCTCGCCCGGCTTCAGTTCTTCATACTCCGCCAGGTACTTATCGGGCTGCAGCGGATCGTACACCTTGACCTCGGTGAAGGTGAAGCCGGTGTGATTTTCGATCTCGATCACAAAGTGAATGATGTCACCCGGGATGTAATAGGCTCCGTCAATGTGCATATCGGGAACACCGGCGTCATATTTGATCACGCTCGGGGTGAAACCCTTCAGCGTGTCGACTTTCACCTCAAGAGACTGGATACTGATCCGTTTCTCTGTAGCGGGATCGATCCAGGACGCGGTAGCCTGATTCAGGATCTGACCGTGTGCGCAGTCCATATCGGTCACTGTATACTCGAAGGTGAGTTCTTTGTATTCGTTGGGCTCCAGCTTGGGGATGACATCGATCACCGCGTCCTCATTTTCGCCCTTCAGAGGATCGGTCACTTCAATGTCATAGAGCGTTTCCGAACAAACATTGGTGACCTTGATCAGATAAATGACTTTTTCGCCGGAAACATATCCGAGGGGATCAGTACTGTGAGATTTTTCTATCTTGTCGACAGCCACCAGTGTTGACGGTACGGGATCGAAGATCGTATCGATGACAGATACGGGGATGTTCACAGTATTGGTCACTTTCAGTTCACCACTGCTGTCTTCAACGAGCGCGTAGAACTTGTAAGTCGCGATGATGTTGCTGCCGAAGGTAAGGGGGAGGGGCTCTGTCCACTTGCCTGTTTCATAACCGCCGTTGGGCGTCATTTCCTTGGCGGGATAGAAATAGGCTATATCGGTATCCGCCCCGCCGTCAACAGAGCACTCGACGCTTACGATCTTGTATTCTTCCGGACCCTCGTTTGTTACAGACCAGTAGAAATCGACAGGATCTCCGCTGTGATTCTCGGGCCGTCCTCTGAAGTATTCCTTAACATCCAGGACGGGGACCTTGTCCATACCGGGCCTTTCCACAGGCACTTCAAAGGTCGCGTTGTTGCTCCAGACAAGGGGATAATTATCTTCCTCATCCGGCAGACCGTAACGGGATCTGGCGACAAAGTCGCGCTTCGCTTCTGTCACATCACCGGGCGCGACGGTCAGGGTATAGGAGCCGCTGATCGACATATCGGGCAGCAGCATGCCGTCCAGCTGAGAAGGATCCCAGATGTCAGCATTCGCGATCGTATGATAAATAAGGGTCTTTTCCACCGGAACGGTGCCGGTGTTGGTGACGGTTATTGTCAGTACGGTCTGCTCACCTTCGTGCAGGGGCGTATATTCATCCCCTTCCACTTTCAGGAAAATGGACGCGTATTTGGCTGTGGTGGGGTATTCCAGCTCCACTGTTTCAGAATACACGGCATATCCGTCAGGTGATGTATCGGAATCGATGAAAGCGCGCGCGCTGAACTTCAGTATGACAGTTCCCTTTGACACATCACTGGCGGTCACAGTATACTCAAAGGGTGAGCCGCTGTTCTCATCAAAGATCACCACATCCGTCGGTGCAACGAATCCCGTCCAGCTGGCGTCCACGCGTCCGCTGTCGAACACCATGCATACCGCGGGGTCATACAGGGTGATATCGCTTTCGTTGCGCGGGATCAGCGCGAAGGAGATCACATCGTTCTCATCGTAATAGGCCTTCGGGTTCAGCACCTGAACAGACAGGCCCAGTTTGGCTGTGAACCCCGCCGGGAATTCAAAGGTCTCTTCATTTGAATCCACCTGTTCCCCGTTCGGATCATAAGCCGAGCCGTACGCTGTGAATTCGATCTTTCCGTTCTTCACATCGTATTCATCTACTGTGTAGGTATAATGGACTCCCTGTTCCGGACCGAAATGAGCGGATTCATTGGGCTCCAGAACGACAGCTGTCCGCGTTAAGACCGTGATGACGCCGCGGTTGCCGGAATAAAACCCCGCCCAGGGAGAAGTCAGCGTAACGCTTCCGCGGTTGGTCAGCGTTATAGCGATCTCGATGTCATCGCCGACGTGATATTCGGCCTTAGGGGGAGAAATGATCTCCACCGCCAGATCCAGCTTCTTTTCGGGCGTTTCGTCATAATAGTATTTGTATTCCACCTTGCCGCAGCGCTTGCAGTAGCGCTTCAGTATGCCGGGATTTCCATCCTTGGGAGGAGTTTCGACAGTCCATTCGCTCCAGTTGTGCTGAAGCAGATAGTCTTCATCCTCGGTGTAGCGGCAGTACTTGCAGTGACGTGTTCTGAGTACGTAGTCGCCGCAGGTGGCGCCCGGATACTCCCATACTTCCCACGGGCCCATAACATGCTTCCCCTGCTTGCAGTCGGAAGCATGATCCGCGGATGCCACAGACACGCAGCCCATCATGCAGATCAGTGCCAGCAGACATGCCAGCAGCCGCAGTGTTCTTCCTGTTCTCATGGTCGTTCCCCCTTTTCATTGTTTACGGACCGTCTGTCCGTTCCCGGCCCGTACTGCACATAAATATGTAACATCCTGTCATAACATCAATAAAGGACTCCTGTGCCCGTTATGCTGCAGTTGTCCGGGAGATGTTCTGATGGTAAACGTTACAAATCATTTTCATTATATATCATTTCCTGAAAATTTGCAACTGTTATCGGGCCGGGCGGGTGCCGGCTGCTCCTGAGATCAGTATTTTCCGGTATATGCCCCTGTGAAATCGCGCTTTTGCGGGATGTGCATAGAAAAAAAGGACACAGATCATGCGCGAAAATCTGGTTTTCCTCCTCCTGTTTCCTGCGAAACATCTGCTTTTCCTGAAAACCCGGAATGAGAATTTCGCGTTTTTGATGAAACAGATTGTATATCCTCTCCGCTTTGTGATATACTGTATGCAGAAAGAAAAAACAGAGGAGAATCAGAAAAGCATGAAGAAAGCACGGGTATACATCATTTTGGCATTGCTGATGATGAGCATCGTTTTATCTGTGTGCCTGGCGGACACGGTGACTCTCCCTGTTCATGTGCAGGGGGCTCTGTTCGGCGGCAGCAGTACGGACATGATCCCGCTCACACTGGAATTCGATCCCGGCTGGCTGACAGATGAAGGCAGCGGCGGTTTCGACCGGCGGCTGGCAAGGGCTTCGGCGCTTCTGTGTGCCGATTCCTATTTCCGCGAGAAGGATATAGCCCGCGGAACGCCCAACCGGGTGCTGATCGACGGAAAGAGCACGGATGATTATGATTTCACTCTGCTGCTGCGGGAACTGGGCTTTACCGACACGGAGCATATCGAAAGCTACTCGGCAGGGGAATACGCCTATGACACCAATGACAGTGTCACCATGAACATGGGATACATGGATCTGGATGGCAGGTATGATGTGTTCGTCATCGTGATCCGCGGCTGCTTCTCCGCGGGGGAGTGGGTCAGCATCTTCGATCCCGGCTTCGCGGGAGAAGAGTATGCGGCGTATACCGGAGAGCATCCCGAATGGACAGATACGGATATCCTCAAGGGCGCGGACATCGCTTCAAACAGAGCGCTGGGATTCATCCGTGAATATATCGCGGCGCATGACGATCCCGTCCGGGAGAACCGTGTGCTGGTGACGGGCCATTCCCGCGGCGGCATCATCGCCCAGATCATCGGCGCGGCGATGGAGGATGATCCTGCAGTTATCAGCTGCACCTACGCCTTCAATACCCCTCCTGTCACGGATAATGCCGGGGCGGAGGAGTACAGCACGGTCTTCAGTATTTTTGACACCACCGATTTCTTCAGCAATTGCCTGCCTTTCGGCAGCGAGCCCATGTACCGGTACGGAAAAACATATACCATGAGCATCCCCGGAAATATGCTTGCTCTCGGAGAGGCTGAGAAACTGAACGGCAGGGCGTACAGTTCTCTGACGGAGGAGGAGCAGGCGGAATATATCCGCATGTTCGGCGCCCGCTTCCCGGACAGGAAGAGCCTGTATGAACAGCGCGTCATCACGGAGGTTTTCGATAGCGCGGAAGCCGCCGAAGCGAGACTGGCGGAATGCGCCGGGATCATCGATCCCGCCGGCCTGGGGCTGGATATGTTCTGCCGTGCCGGAATGACGGAGAACGATGACGGCACATACGCGGTGGAGATAAGATACTGCGATGCAGCCCTTCTGATCTCCGAAGGCAGGGTGCTGGCTTACGGCGCTGCCGCCGCGGACGCTGTGAAATCCCTCTTCGCCGCGGATGCCGGCATGTGCGGTATCGTGGATTTCATCATGGAGCACGGGGCGCGGATCACCGCGGGCCACATCATCCTGAACAGCTACGTGATCACGCAGTATGACCTGGGAGGAGACTGACCGCTTCCCTGATCTGACCGATGCAGACTTTCCGGCACGCCGGGAGATATGAGGTAGAGGATGGACAGAGACCGACTGGAAGAATTGCTCAGGGGGGATTCCCTGACAGATGAACAGACCGTTGAAATAGAACGGATCCTGATGGAGGATGCGGCGGGTGAGTGCGCCCTGCTGCCCGGATTGATGAAGTATCACCGCATCCTGATCACGACGAACGGGTACGTCACCAATAAACATATCCATCAGACCACCTATGCCTATATCACCGGCATCGAAAACAGTCATCCCGAACTGAACAACTATCTGGTGTATCTTTACAACCGGGAAGCGGAATATTTCACATTTCTCAACAGCAGCAACGAGGCGCTGTATTACGCCCAGCGCATACTGGATCTGGAGGATGTGCCCGCTGTCTATTATGCCTCGGCGGTCATTTGTATCCTGAATATCCTTGTGAATGCCAAGCTGTTTGACGGGCTCTGGATGTATGCGGAGCGGATAAAGTTTCTGCTGGAGGATGATTCGATCGAGGCTCCCTACCGGGATATCCTGCGCCTGGCGCTGCTGGATTGCTGCGCCTTTGCCGGAAACCGGGAGAGTTTCAACGAAATTGCCCCCGTGTTGCGGAAGGAGCGGGCGGAGATGTCCGATGATGATCTTCTTGCCGCCACCATCGATATCCATCTTACGATCTGCGCCTTTTCCCTCCCGGGGTTCAGTGAATCTCTGAGCGATGCGGAACTGCTGGGTGAATTTGACCGTCTTGTTTCATATATCGGCTCCTCCCACGGGGTGATGGACAGCCTGGAAGCGCTGATGATGCCTGTGTTCAGGGCGGTGCGCGGCAAGATGTCCCGGGAGGATTTCATCGGAAGGGTGCTGAAGATCATTGCTGCCGGTATCTGCAAAAGCGACAGCATCGCCTATTATGAATACCTGATCAATGAGTGCGGGATCACCCGGCAGGAATATCCGGATGTGTTCAACGCCTACTTTGATCTTTTGCGGGAGTACAACGGTATCCGCAATGATGCCGAGAAACAGTCCATCCGCATCCTGTTCTTTGAGAACAAGATGAAAAAGAGGTACATCGAGGCGGCAAACCGGGATAAACTGACCGGTCTTCTGTCCGGCTTCGCCTATTATTCCAATCTGGCGAAACTGACGCCCTCCGATGACCTGATCCTGGTGATCGCCGATGTGAACCGCATGAAGTATATCAACGATCACTACGGCCATCCTGAAGGCGACCGCGCGTTGGTCACTGCCGCTGACAGGCTCCGCGCGTGTTTCGGCGATCTCGGCGATATCTATCATTTCGGCGGGGATGAGTTCTGCGTCATAGCGCGCTGCAGCGAGGAGGATATCCTTTCCGCGATCGAAAAACTGAACAGAGCGGAGCAGGAGGAATTCCTTCCCGGCTTCTGTCTGGCCCTTTCCGCCGGCTACGCGAAGTATGCCGATTACAGGGATGAACCGCCTGCCTCTCTCGTAAAGTTTGCCGATACGAACATGTACAGGGAAAAGGAACGCTATTACATAAAGAACGGCTTTGAAAGAAGAAACTGACAGGCTGTAACGCGCCGGATGCTCCTGCTGGGATCATCATGGATATGATCACGGATGTCATATGAAAAAGAGGGGGATGCTGTCCCTCTCTTTTCGCTTTTTACAGTAATTTCATTTCTTTTTCTTTTTTGCTTGCATTTTATCCGCCATGATGCTATAATCATCCTGCTCAAACGGAGAAACACCGTGCAAATGAGCCAAGCCAAACGATCAGCTTGTAAAAAACGGTCCATATACGGGGCATTGGCACAGTTGGTAGTGCGCTACATTCGCATTGTAGAGGCCACCGGTTCGACTCCGGTATGCTCCACCACAAAAAAGACACCCCATGCGGGTGTCTTTTTTTGTGGCAAAGCACATTGAAGTTGACTCTGCCGGTCAGTTTCTGCAGTGCGAAGCATTGTAGAGGGTCGGAGGCGAGCGGTGCCCCGGTGGGGCATTTGCCGCAGGCAAAAGCGAGCCGGAAGACGGCTGGGGACGGAGTTGAGTGGTGCCCCTGTGGGGCATTCTGCGAAGCAGAAAACGAAACGGAAGTCGGCTGAACAAGGGAGCAGAAGGAAGCGACTTTAGTCGCAACGCCCTGCGACCATTGTGAAGATCCGGGAAGGGAGTATGGCGAGCGGCAGCGAAGACAGACGACCCATTGCGAAGCTGACCGGGCGAAGCGAGACCCGTGTTCGACTCCGGTATGCTCCACCAAATAAAACGGCACCCGACGCAAGAAGGGTGCCATTTTTATTGCACATAGCATGAAAGATTATTGCGGGATGTACTCCTCCCACGGGATGCGGTTATTCTCGGCAACGGTCCGGATGACGGAATCCGCCGGTGAATAAACGGTGCATCCACTGCACTTGGTGATGAACGGGTCTCCGGTCTGCTCCACTGTTCCCGGAATGATCAGCGTTTTCAGGCTGCTGCAGTTGTACACGCACTCCTCTTCCATCAGGCGTATATGCGCCGGAAAGATCAGTGTTTCTGTCAGATAGGAACGGTTGAATGCCATGCGCTTGATCACACGCACCGGGAAGCCGCCCAATGTATCCGGCACGGTGACCGCTTTTTCATTCGCGGTGTATTTTATCAGGATCGCCTCGCCGTCCAGAACCGTGTATATGAAGCTGCCTTCCTGCATCACTTCCGGCCTGGGCATATCATCCGCGCAGGCACAGGGGATCACTGTCAGGCCGAGCTTCTGTGCCCATTCCTCCGCCGGACTTCCGGCAGGTGTGTAGATTCTGGTGCTGCGCAGGGATGAGTATATGATGCCGGGGAAATCAGTCAGGGTACCGGGAAGATATACACATTCCTGACAGCCTGTATCATTGCTGAGGAAGCTTCCCGGAAGCTTTGTCAGACCCTCGGGAAGGATCAGCCAGGTGCTGCTGATCCCGTATTTAAGGAATCCGGCGCCGATAGATGTCACCGTGGAGGGGATCGTGATGGACTTGAGGGCCATACTGCCGGGAATCGTATCCTCGCCGATCTCTTCCAGCCCCTCATTCAGTTCCAGCACAGGCAGTCCGGTCGTTTCCGGCCAAAGCTCGTACTGGTAAGATACTAATGCGCAATTGAGGTAAAACACATCTTTTCCGGTGATGCGCTTCAGTGTGGAGGGGAAATGGATGTCTCTCAGACGGTAGCAGTCGATAGCATGATCGCCGCTGATCCATTCAAGCCCTTCGGGAAGGACCAGTTTTTCCAGATTGCTGTTTTTGATCTTTTCGATCCCGATGACCCGGCGGCCTTCCACCTCCTGCGGGACAGTAAACTCCTTGAAAGACCCGTTCAGGCCGGTCATGCAGCATCCGCCCTCTGTGATCCTGAAGACCGCTGTGCCCTCCGGATATTCCACTATCAGAGGTTTGCTGCAGATCCGGGGCTCGAACCGCTGCCACAGTTCTTCTTCGGAAAGGGAATAGCCTGTCAGGATCCCTATTCCGGAATACGGCGGCTCTGTGAAGGTGCCTCCGATAGAATAGGTCACACCGCTGTCTGCCGATACGGCGTAAA
The DNA here is from genome assembly GCA_017577285.1 of Clostridiales bacterium. GTDB lineage: Bacteria > Bacillota > Clostridia > Christensenellales > Aristaeellaceae > ZC3RG03. Next base: position 2,930 of record PITV01000074.1, on the reverse strand, counting down.
GGACATATACGCAGTTATACGCCGTGCCGAAATAGTCCCGGCGCAGGGAGTAATACTGGCGGATATACAGCGCGGCACCGGCTTCATCTGCTGAAGCGGCGCGGTTGTTTTCCGGAAGGCGGGAACTGAATTCTTCCGGAATGGTACGGCTGATCAGTGTGTCATCTGTTTCGAATCTGTCAAAGATCACGATAAACTTTGCGTCCTGCAGTTCCTCCGGCATTCCGTCACATTTCTGAGCGTTTTCGACATCGGGAGCGAACCAGGCCGGGATCTGTGCAGGAGCGGTTTCGGCAGCGCACGGAAGCGCCGCCCAAACGGTCATCAGGCACACCAGCGCGAGCAGACAGGACAGTGCTTTCTTCATGGGTCATCCCTCCGTGACGGTCGTAACAGTTCATATGGGTGGAAGGAGCATCCTGCCGAGCATGCGGGACTCAGCGGATGTTCCATACGCTGCGCACGGTGAATTCTTCTCCGTCTCCGCGAAGCAGCTTTATACGCTTTTCGCCGGGATCCATATCAAAGCAGTTGTCGGAGAAAAGCACATCCTGATCCCCGCAGGTGATCTCTACCGCGCGGGCATAGGCATCTGCCGTGATGATCAGCTCATCACCCTCTTTGCGGCAGGTCAGGTGCGGATCGGCGAAGTGGAAATGTTTCGGGGCGCAGAACAGCACGGAACCGTGAGAGATCTCCTGCCCGTCCATGCGCAGGGTATAGGAGAAATAACGGTCATACAGGGGTTCATCTGAGAAATCCTGTTTCTCCAGCCATTTTGCGGACAGGGCGGGCACTGTGACTGTTTCGCTGCCCTGACGGATAATGTTTCCGCCGGGATCGCGCAGAGACCAGGACACCTCGCATTCCTTATCCGCTGTCGTTTCATTCGAGATATTCAGTCTGGCCGATTTTTCCAGCGGATAGGGTTCCGCGTTGACATTCGGATCCTGTGACAGGGTGCCCTCCTCCTGACAGGAGAGCAGCACCGGCGCGAAGAACCTTCTGGCATAATAGTGCAGAGCCTTCCAGCGGCCGAAATAATCGATGGATGCCCAGCTGGCGACAGGCCAGCAGTCATTCGTCTGCCAGTAGATAGCGCCCATGCACCGGCCGCGGTTCCTTCTCCAGTGCTCCACGCCGTAGCGGATCGCCTCCGCCTGGAGAAGCTGGGAGGCGTAGAGCAGCGTGTCGAAATCGCCGGGATACAGGAAGGTTTGGGACAGATAATTCATGATCTTCCCGTTGGCGCTGTTATTGCGCTGGTGCTTTTCCATCACATAGGAGAAAATGTTGCGGTCTTCCGGCAGAGTGAAGCTTTCCACTGTTTTCATGCAGGGGAAGGACTGGAAACCGAACTCCGATACATAGCGGAAGAAGTAATTCCGGTAATCGGTGAAGGGCTTGTTACCGTGCCATACCGCCCAGTAATGCACATCGCCCCGGTTCGGATCGTTGGGCTCATCCAGACCGCCGCCGGATGACGGGGAAGCGGGCCAGTAGAAAGCATCGGGATCCTCCGCGCGCAGCACATGGGGAATGATATATTCATACATCTGGATATAGGCGCTGCGCTGCGCGGGCGGTGCGTCATACCAGTTTTCAGATACGCCCTGCTCCATTTCGTTGTTGCCGCACCACAGACCCAGGGCGGGGTGATGACGCAGCCGCCGGATATTATCGATGAACTCGGCGCGGATATTCTCTTCGAAGGCGGGGGTCAGTTCATACAGAGCGCAGGCGAACATGAAATCCTGCCACACGATCAGGCCGGCTTCATCGCACGCGTCATAGAACCAGTCGTCGGGATAGTATCCGCCGCCCCATACGCGGATCGCGTTGTAATTGGCCAGCCTGCAGTCCTCAATGAGCCGCCGGGTCCGCTCAGGATTGACCCGCTGCAGGATGTTGTCCTCCGGAATGTAGTCGCCGCCCATGGCGAAGATCCTGACGCCGTTGACTGTGAAGGCAAAGGATTCACCGTATTCATCCTTTTCACGGGTCACGGTCATGGTGCGAAGGCCGGTCCGGCAATGCCAGTCATCCAGCTTCCTGCCGTCTCTCATGAGGGATACGCTCACCTGATACAGGGGCTGACCGCCGTATCCGTTCGGCCACCACAGAGCCGGATCATCGATGCGGATATCTTCGCCTTCAGAGCGGTATTCCTTCCCCTCCGGAGAAGTGACCGTGACCTGTATGCCGGTCCATGATCCGTTTTCGACGGTTTCCACATCCGGACGGAAGGAGAGCGTCACCGCGCCGTCCTGATGCTTCTGACGGATCAGCACGCTGTCCAGCCGGGCCGTGTCACAGCACAGCAGCTCCGCATCGCGCCAGATGCCCGCGTCCGGAAGACGCGGACCCCAGTCCCAGCCGAACATGCAGTGGGCCTTTCTCAGCAGCGGGAAGCCCTGCGTGCAGTCTGTCGATCCGAACGCCGGGGTCTTTTTGAATTCTTCCGCCACATACCGGTTCGGGGATGAGAAATACAGCGACAGCCTGTTTTCGCCTTCCTTCAGGATGCCGTCCGCGCGGAATTTCCATGTGCGGTGCATGTTGTCCGCGTGCCCCAGCAGCACCCCGTTCAGCCGGATATCGGCCAGCGTGTCCAGCCCGTGAAACACGAGCATATGGCAAGGGGCGCTCATTTCCTCTGCGGAAACAGTGAAAACGCGCTCGAAAACATAGTCCCTGTCCAGCAGACGGCATGCCTGCAGCTCATTGTCGCGGTAGTACGGGTCTTCCATCCTGCCCGCGGCCAGAAGCGCCGAGTAGACGCTGCCGGGGATCTGAGCCGGTATCCACACCGGGTCATCGGCGGCGCGCATCTGCCAGAGTCCGTTCAAACTGATCTTTTTCATGATATCGTCCTTTCTCCTGTGTGCCGGGATCACGATCTTTTCAAAATACCGCGGTCTGTACAGAAC
>PITV01000073.1 GCA_017577285.1 Clostridiales bacterium | reverse complement strand
GTGATATAGTGCTTATCCTTTCTGTACCTGCATATATCCAGTGCAGTCTCCTGTCCGTATCCATCGATAAGTTCATTCACAAGCCATTCCGGCATGGAATGCATCACGGAAATGTGTCTGACAGTATCGCTTTCTTCAGGATACACGATCTCATCCTTCTTGCGGATGATCCCGCGCAGGACCGCGTTCACCAGCCCGGTCATGGCTTCCAGTTTCATAAACCGGGTGATCTTTACAGCCTCATCCACGACTGCGTTTTCAGGCAGGCGGTCGAAGAAGAACAGCTGGCATATGCTGATCCTCAGTATATCAATGATCTGAGCAGGCAGTTTATCTCTTTCCTGTACGAACTGATCCATCACCCAGTCGATACGCAGCAGATTCTCAAGCGTAGAATATGTTATGCTGCTGGCAAGCCGCTTATCCGCCTGCGTAAGATTTACAGTGGCAAAGCGTTTATCCAGCGCCATAGAAGCATAACTTTCATTCCGGATCACATCCTCGAATGCGTTTAGCGCAATGTAACGGGCGCTTTCACCCACATTCTCGCGCCTGACATTCTGCATGTTTGGACGCCGGTCCGCAGGTCTGTACGGACGATCACCTTTTGCAGTTCCGCCATTCACACGATTTTGTCCGTTTCCGGTTCTGTTACTCCTGTAACCGTTTTTTGACGGATATCCGTTGTTTCTTTTTTCTGAATCAAAAGCCATTCTTATACCTCTGCCCTGTCTTCAATGATCTGGTGTCCCAGCAGATAACTTTTCGCATCCATGCGTTTACCACCCTGTACCTGCAATTCGATAACATGTACAGCATTCTCACCGCAAGCGATGGTCAAGCCCTGTTTCGCGCTTTTTTCAATGATGGTGCCGGGGCCGGCATTCCCTTCACATACTTCAGCTTTCCATATTTTTAACATCTGTCCGCCGATCACAGTATAAGCGCCGGGCCATGGTGATGTTCCCTGAATAAGTCTCTTTACCCTGTCCGCCGGTGCTGTCCAGTCAATCCTGCCGGTTTCCTTAGTCATCATCGGCTCGTATGTCATCTCTTCCTCATTCTGAGGAGTTCTGGGGCAATCACCGTTTTCGATCCTCTCCAGCGTTTCCAGCAACAATTCAGCCCCGTCTGCCGCAAGAAGATCAGTCATCTCACCTGCAGTCTCGTTGCCGATCTGTCTTTCCTTTTTCAACAATATATCACCGGCATCCATTTTCCTCACGGTGAACATAGTCGTTATGCCGGTCTTCTCATCTCCATTGATGATGGCCCAGTTGATGGGAGCGCTCCCGCGGTGTTTAGGAAGCAGTGAAGCATGCACATTGATCGTTCCGTACTTCGGTATCGCAAGCAGTGCTTCAGAAAGGAACTGACCAAAGGCGGCGGTCACGCATGCATCCGGATTCAGTTTCGACAACAGTTCCACACATTCTCTGCTGATTTTTTCAGGCTGATATACAGGGATACCGTACCTGCAGGCAAGTTCCTTTACCGGGCTCATAACAAGTTTATTTCCCCGTCCGGAAGGCTTGTCCGGTTGCGTAAACACAGCGATCACTTCATGACGGCTGTCTATCAGTTTTTGAAGAGAAACAGCGCCAAATGCGGGGGTTCCCATGAATACGATCCTCATGTGTTACTCCTCATCATCAAATATCTCATGATCCATAACATCAATATACAGTTTGCCGTCAAGATGATCGATCTCATGGCAAAGGGCGCGGGCCAGCAGTCCTTCACCTTCGATTTCAAAATGTTTTCCGTTTCTGTCCTGTGCTCTCACCTTTACCTTTGCGGGGCGTACAACAAATCCCCTCCGGCCTGGAATGCTCAGGCATCCTTCTGCGCCTGCCTGCTCACCGCTTGTCTCAATGATTTCCGGATTGACCAGTTCGATCAGTCCTTCTCCCACATCTATAACTACGACTCTGCGCAAAATGCCCACCTGAGGCGCGGCCAGACCGACTCCGTCCGCCTTGTTCATGGTTTCCTTCATATCACGAAGCAAAAGCCAAAGACGGAGATCAAACTTCTCCATCCGTTTACATGTTTTGCGAAGTGCTTCATCCCCAAGCGTTACGATTTTTCTCGTCATTTTTCGTTCTCCCGGCACAAAATTGTATATACTTATACATATTTATTATACTACAACCCTCACATTTCTGTAAAGAATTTCATAAAAAGAATAACATTGCCCAGTATTATTGACTTTTTCTTATAAAGCTGTATAATAATGATTTGTTAAGGGCCCGTAGCTCAGCTGGATAGAGTGACAGACTCCGACTCTGTAGGCCGTGCGTTCGAATCGCATCGGGCTCACCACAAAAGAACTACTATTTGGATAGAATAGTAGTTCTTTTCTTATACCCTGCGCTACAGTGGATTTCAGACATTTGGATCGTCAATACAAGGCAGAAGAAGTGGTTTTAAAGTGAAAAATAGTGAAAAAGATCAATTTCCGGCACCAATGATGTAAACTATTTCAAACGATTAAGTTTACATAGTGGGGGCATTAAGTTTACATGTTAGGTAATAAGTTTACACGGTAAAACGCGTCACATTTATGCGTCAGTATACCCTTAAAAGCGATTTTATTCATTGAAAAATTCAGACAATTTATCGAAACTCCATGGGTATTTGTTTATTCCATAGTATTTCTTTCTTTTATTACCATTGGAAAACTCAAGGGTAATCGCTTATGAACATATTCCACCCCGGCAAAGCCGGCTATGGCTCCGTCTTCTTCGACTACAATAATATCCCGGTCTTCTTTTTCGAATTCTGCAAAAATGAAATCCCGCAGCTCATCACTGAATTCCGGGCTGAAAATGTTCGGTCTCCCTTCCGCATGCAAGTCATTCAGCATTTTTCTCAGTCTGCTGACCTGTGCAAGGTCTTCCTTTTTTGCATATCATACGTTCATGCTCCTATCTCCTTCTGCCCGCTTCATCAGGCCGGCTTTACCTTATCATTTTATCAACTGCTGATAAAGATTTCTTATCATTTATAAAACATTTATGTCTGAATCATGTATTGTCGGTTCATTCTTAATTTCCTGACACATGATTTGATGCGAAAGGACTTGTAACAGCTTGCCGGAAATAAACTTTCATTTCCTCTCATTCCGCTCAATCATTCTGTATATACTGATATCTCTCATCGTGCACGATTGCGTCCGATGGCCGGCATATGCTAACAGTCTTTCTTATGTTTGTCAATTTCTTTCATAAAAAGCCGCTGTTCAATTGAACAACGACTTTTTCAAACTTCCGTATTCCATTTTCAAATTCCGGCATCATATGTTATTTTTTATCCATTGCGTACATAAGCCGGCCCATCCAGAAACAACAGCATCATTTGACGCGAGGCCCATGCCGTGGTGACCACCGGGAAATACATGGATTTCAAACGGAACACCGTTCTTTGCATATGCAGAGGCGAGCATCAGACTGTTTTCGACAGGAACAGACCCGTCCGCTGATGTATGCCAGATAAAGGCAGGCGGTGTATCCTTCGTCACATGCAGCTGAGCGGAAAAATACTCCTGCAGTTCACGGTTTTTCCACTCATTTCCAAGCAGCTGCTGAACGGAACCCTGATGAGCATATTCTGTCATGCTTACAACAGAATAGCAGCTGATCAGGCCATCCGGCCTTGATGAAAACTGATCAACGGGATCATTGCTGTCAAGGATCGTATCCTGCCAATGTACAGCCGCACAACAGGCCACATGCCCGCCCGCGGAGAAGCCGAGGATCGCAATCTTTTCATATCCCAAATAACGCATCAGACGGATAGCACGTAATGCATCATTCACAGGTGCACGGTAGTCACATGGAGCCACACGGTAATCCAGTACAAACGCACTGATACCCGCGTCATTCATCATCTGCGCAACAGGAGCACCTTCATGTTCAGCTTTATACCTGTATCCTCCGCCAGGACAAACAAGTACGGCATTTCTGCAATTCTGTACCGGAAATTCATTTACAGCAGGAATGAAGTTATCTGATACAGACGAAAAAGGCACTTCTTTTTCCCAAAGTTTGTATGTTTTTGCATCCATTTCTATACACTTTCTTTCTGTGAACCGGTTCATATCCAAATCAAATCTGATAGCAATCCTATAGAAATCATCAGGATCTTTTCAGCACATTCGCATCGGGTCGAAAACATATCGATCATGTTTCAAATTAGAGTTTCATCCATTCCAATTTACAATTTCATGATATATCGGCCACAAAACATGTAGAATTTAGAATGATTAGCTTAATCAGCATTAAACAAATTCCATTCCGAACAATCCATCCGCCGCACAGCGTGCATATGCTTCCGCTCCGGCAAACCGGGTATGAGTGTTGTCCTGAAGTCCATCTGGATATCTCGGATCTTCTCCCGGGTAAAGATTCATGTACAGGGACCGGCTCTTCACTTCTCCCATTTTTTCCACGATGTGAAAACTATCCTTATAGAGATCGATCAACGGGACATTTTCACATACAGATACATCTTTCATGACCTTGAGATATTCTCCATGCGTCTGCTGCAAGACATCATTTTCCCACAATCTTATACAGATCGGTGTCAGCAGCACCGGAACAGCGCCCGATTTTCGGGCGGAACTGATGAATATAATCAAATTATCCCGGTAGGATGTCCATGGGTCAGTATGACGCTCGGGCTTATCGCTTTCATCATTATGGGCAAACTGTATCAGCAGAATATCACCCGGCGAGATCTCATCAAGCACTCTCTGCAGGCGTCCTTCAGCAAGGAACGATTTTGTACTTCTTCCCGCCATAGCATGGTTTACAACTTCTGTTCTATTGAGAAACCTATCCAGCAGCTGCCCCCATCCGACGATCAGAGTCTCCTCTGCCTTGTACGAAGCCGCGGTCGAGTCACCGCAGATGAAAACCCGCTTTTTTCTTTCTTCACTCATAAATCCTGCCCGATCCCTTCCAGATACCGGCGGGCCTGTTCAGCATTTTCCGGTTTCGTATCCTCCAGCGTCATTGGAAGACCATTCTTCATTCCGAAAGAAAGCAGTTTTTTATATCTCATTTGTCCCAATCCGCAGGCCATTGACACGATCTTTCCATTTGACGGCTGATAGTCTTTCATGTGAAGCACACGGATGCGCTCTCCGAACCGGTTTACAGCATCATCAATAACATCCTCTTCCCTGCCGGCCATTTCAGGACTGATCAGATTTACTGTATCCAGAATGATCTGAATATGGTCTGAATTGATATCATTGAGCATTCTCTCCGCACGCTCTGGAGTAGAAATGATATGGCTGTACACAGGTTCCACAGCAAGCACTGTATCTGTCTCCTCAGCACAGCGAATAACCGGACGGAGGCTATCAACAAACAACTGATAAGCCTCTTCACTGACAGGAGCGGGAGTTGAAAACACGGATTCCGGATTTGCATAGGTCTCTGTACCCACAACGCCAGCGCCGATCATAGCGGCAAACCTGAGGTGTGCCATATAGATCTGCTGTGTTTTCTCACGCCTTTCCGCAACGGGATCCGCCAGATTCAGATAACAGCCAAGTACGGCACAATCCATACCGCTTTGACAAAAGTCATTCTTGATCTCAGAAGCAAAATCATCTGTCAGCAGTTCGGGTGCGGCAGACATATCAAAGCTGCTGATCACCTTGCTGAGTGCAGTATGGGCACAGCAGAATCCCTGCGTGCGTGCAAACGAAAGACGTTCCGGAAGAGTCCCAAGGGCCGTATCGTGAAGGCGGATCCCGATCTTCATCATGCTCATATCAATTTTCCTTCCATATCCAGACAGAACCGGCCAAAGCCGGTCCTGTCGCGAATCAATTTTACACTACGATTTTATACGCAATAACTACTGCTCGTCAGGAGAATCTTTCAGAAACGGTACACATGCCGGAATAGCGCGCATCTCTTTCACTACAAGACCGCATATCATTCTGGCTCCGTACTCGTTGAAATGGGTCTTGTCATCATGGCCGTCAGGAAAATCAGGATTCTCGCCGGGAGCAAGCCGGACAAATAATTCCGCCGTCTTTTCCTCACCCAGAGAAATATACAGTTCACGGCTGTCTTTTTTCAGATCGCACAGCGGTATTCCCCTGTCGGCAGCAAGTTTCCTGACAGCCCTTGGATATTCACCGTGGGTATAAAGTATGCTTCCTCCACCTACAAAGAACCGCCGGGAAACAGGCGTCATCAGCACTGGTTGAGCACCTTTTTCAATAGCCGTCTTGCAATAGCGCCATAATTCTTCAGGATAGGTCGTATCCGGGTCTGTATGCCGCTCGTCATCCTTTTCATCATTGTGACCGAACTGGATCATAAGCAGATCCCCATCGCGCATATCACGCTCGGCAGGAGCAAACAAACCTTCTTCTCTAAAAGAACGGCTGCTGCGCCCGCTCAGGGCAAGATTGCGCACCTCAACGCCTTCGCGAACAAATTCAGGCATAGCCCATCCCCAGCCGCGAAAAGGCGGCTTGTTGTCTTCGACCGTGGAATCACCGATAATATAAATGACAGGCATCTTATTACCAGTCTTTCCAAACCTGCTTCAGGTCTATCACGCACACCTGTCCGTTGCCGTTCTCGTCGGGATTGGAGAACAGGATCTGATCGCCTTTACGGTTAAATGAAGGATGCTGATGATCTGCACCGGTCTTGCAGGAACCGGTGGACGCAATGAATTTCGCTTTCCCTGTGGCACGCTCGATAAGAACGACACCTTCCTGCACGGTAGTGCCGAGATAGCTGATACGGTCTGCACAAAGCCACTTATGATCCCTGCTGATGCAGGGATGCAGCAGCTGCATCTCACTGGCGGCAACATCAAAATGACGACCGTCCTTATCACCGATGATGATATTGCCGGTGTGGAACTCTCCCTTTTCGCCATCCACAGGGCCGGCAGGATCCAGTTTCATGATAGCCATTTCCGTACCGTCAGCAGCCCACACCTCATGGGTGATCCACTCGGAGGGATGTTCTACATAGAACGGACGTACATAGCCTTCTTCAACATCGCACATCCAGGTGCGCTGGAAAGCGTCCCCTTCCGTTTCATGGATATAAAAGATCAGGTTCTCATCGGTCGGGCATATCTGGGCATGTCCCAGACGGAAATCGCTGCGATAAACCACACGTGCTTCTTTTCCGGGATCAAGCACTACCAGAGCATAAATCTTATTTACAAGATGATAACTGCAGGCGATACGTCCTGTATTCGCAGCAGTCAGATGGCCTGTGATGCGTCCTCCCTTGGGAAGGTCACCTACCTTTGTCATTTCTTTTGTTGCAAGGTCCACTGCGTATACTTCTGTATCGTGGCGTACGGTATAGCCGATATTCTTCTCTCTGTCCGTTGCGAAACCGGTGAATGTATAATCCGTCACACGCTCGATCTCGCCGGTCTCAACATTGGCACGGTAGCATCCGCCGTCATCTTTTCCCGGCAGCTGCTGCTTCATGAAGAAGAAATACTTGTCATCCACGCTGAAATTCTCACAGGTGAAATACAGCTTGGCATTGCGCTCAGGGCCCTCTGTATAGCGGCGCACCTCATAACCGGTTATCTTATCGCGATAAATCTCCATAATCGCCCCTCCTTGTTTTACAGCCGCACGGTCTGCCCCGCGGGGATGCAGACGCCCGGCCTGTCATTGACACCTATATAGCAATCCCGGGCTCCGGGATTATAAACAAAACTGTTGTCCGCAGAGAACTGCAGACGGCGGAAATCATCCATACAGTCCATAAATTCAATGTTGGTGCAGTACCATATATCCTCTTTTCCACCCATCATACGGCAGAATTCTTCAATACGGTCCCAGTTGTTCTTATCGTTGAACTCATAACTGTGACCCCATACATACATCAAATAAAGATACTGTTTCTTGTACAATCCCAGAAACTGCTCCCCCAGTTCCATCAGCCGGGGATTGTTGTGGTGGCAGGTTGCCTGCCATCTGTAGGGATTCTCCGGCAGTGAGAAGTTTTCAGATGAGCCGACCACACGTGCATAACGTATGCCGCAAAGCGGCAGCAGTTCCTCGATCTGCTTCGTTACAGATCCATTCGGGTATGCAAGCCCGCGCACCGGATATCCTGTCAGCGCTTCAAGCGCCGCGCGGTCATCCAGCACTTCACGGATTACTTCTGTAACAGGGCTTCTGGCAATAGTGGGATGCGTCACTGTATGACTGGCGACTTCATGTCCGCGATAAAGGTCTCCGACTTCATCCGGCTGTATCCGGTCCGGATCGCGTTCCCATAAACCGCTGTTCAGATTGAATGTTCCCTTTATTCCGTTCCGATTGAAAATATCCACAAGACGACGGTCTGCACTCTTTCCGTCATCATAGCTGAAAGTAAGCGCCTTGTGCTTTCCGCCTGGGAAGCAGCAGTACACCTTGTTCATATGGACCTCCCTAATAATGGGGCTGCCGCCCCCTGTTCAGAAGCCGGCAGCCCCGGGAATGTTAACTGATGATTGCAGATTACTGCAGAGTAGCCTGATAGGCAGCGCTGTATTCAGCCTTGATCTGCTCGCCGCCTTCTTCGGACCACTGCTCCCAGACAGCCAGCAGGCCATCTTCATCGATCTCACCGGCGATGAACTGTACAGCAGCATCGCTCAGCAGAGTATCCAGAGTGGAACCGAAAGCGAGGTAGGTTTCAGAAGTCAGGGTCAGGCAGGGGTTCGCCACAACGAACTGAGCATAGTAAGTGTTGTTGGCAGTGTACTCATCGCGCAGAGCGGTATGCTTGCCGGGGATGAGCTTATCACCGCTGGTGCCCATGTGCAGCTGATTCAGGCTGCCCTGCAGGGTCACGTTGCGGTCGGAATATTCCTTCTGAATGGCAACGAGTTCTTCGCTGTCACCGGCATACTCCTGAGGATAGGCATGAGCGCAGCCGTCATCCCACATCCAGTAGGTGACGCCTTCCAGACCGGAGTTCAGAACGACCTGACCTTCGGCGGAGTTGCACCAGTCAAGGAACTTCAGGACCTTGGGCAGGTCTTCTTCCTTAACAGCCTTGGTGATAACGACCAGTCCGGCATAGCCGGCATTCTGAGGCCATACGCAGATGTTTCCATCATCATTGACCAGACCGCCGATCTCGTCAAAGATCTGCTCGGTCACGCCTTCATTGGCTTCGAACCATTCCTGCTGACGGTGGGCGTTATCATTGCAGTCGAAACGCATGAAGCAGTTGCCGGTGCGCTCGAACTTATCCCAGTCAGTGGAGGTACGGGTGACGAAATCGGGAGCGATGCCGCCGATCTCATACAGATGGCGCAGCCACTTCAGGCCCTGCAGGTAAGCAGGAGACTCGTGAGCGGGATACACATTGTTGTTCTCGTCCACACCCCATACGTTGGGAGCACCCATAGCAACGGTGATGATGTTGATGGTGCCGGCGGTGTAGTTGCCGATCATGTTCAGAGCATAGGTATCATCGCTGTAACCGGCCAGGGCTTCAGCCAGAGCGGTCAGTTCGGCAATGGTCTTGGGCTCTTCAGTGATGCCGACCTGAGCAGCGATATCTCTGCGATAGTAGATACCGGCACGGGGGAAGGCACGGCTGCGGAAGATGCCGTATACACGGCCGTCAACGGCAGTGTTGGCATAAACGGCCTGAGCACCGGCATAAGCCAGTTCGGGATAAGTAGCGTCATCCTTGACATAGTCAGTCAGATCCCAGAAAGCGGCAACATTCTGAATGAAGGTATTGTCGCGGCCGGTGAAGCTGATGATCATGGGCATGTCATCGGGAGTAGCCAGAGTGGTGGACAGGATGTCGCCATAGGCGGAGTTGGCCTGGAACTGGATGTCCAGTTTCACACCGGTCTTTTCCTGGATGTAGTCCAGGATGGGGTTGCCTTCGGTCACGAACTCGACATCAGTGTAGAAGTCGGGCAGCATGACAGTGATTACGAAGGGGTCTTCTGCCTGGGCGAAGCTCATCATGGACAGGACCATGATCAGAGCCAGCACGAGGGATACGAGCTTTTTCATTGGGGATACCTCCTTTTTTATTTGTTACAGTGCTTATCGAGCACGAATAACCTTAACCTTTCAGAGCGCCGACCATAACACCCTTTACAAAGTATTTCTGAAGGAAGGGATAGATGCACATGATCGGAACAGTCGAAACAACGATAACAGCCATTTTCACGGATTGTTCCGGCGGCTTTACGAAATCGGGATCCATGTTTTCCATATCGCCGGCCGCGGCATTTGCCATGATGATGATCTCACGCAGCAGTACCTGCAGTGGCCACTTTTCGCGGGCTCCTGTCATGTAGATCATGGCGCCGAAATACGCGTTCCAGTGACCTACAGCATAGAACAGGCCGAATGTTGCAAGCACGGGAAGCGACAGCGGCAAAACGATCTTGATCAGCACGCCGATATCTGTACATCCGTCAAGCGAGGCGGATTCCTCCAGATCCTGCGGGATGCCCTGGAAGAAGTTTTTGACGATCAGCATGTTGTAGGCACTGATCGCACCGGGCAGCAGCACCGCCCAGTATGTGTTCTTCAGTCCGAGCCAGCTGGCATTCACGATGTAGGAAGGGATCATGCCTCCCGAGAAGAACATGGACACAAGCACCATGTTCATGAAGAAATTGCGTCCGCGCAGACGCTTCTTGGAAAGCGCGTATGCCATCGATACCGTAAAGAACAGATTGATGAGCGTTCCGCATACGGTGATCAGCACAGAGTTGCCGAAGGCTCTCAATATGCGGTTGGAAGAGAAGATATATCTGTACGCGTCCAGCGTCACATCCTTGGGGATGATGAACATCGGCCTTGTACTCAGTTCGTACTCTGTTGCCAGCGACGCGCCGATAATGTAGATGAACGGGAGGATGGTCGTAATGGCGATCAGGCCCAGCAGGATATAGTTGAACACATCGAATATCCTGTTTCCCACGCTGGAATAAACAGCAACGGGGCCGGAGGAGATCTTCATCTTTTTGACGCCGTTGTTTTTATCCGGCGTTTTCCATGAATCTTTATTCGGATCAATAGTGAGCTGAGACATTTGAAGACCTCCTTTCTTAATAGAGTCCCTCTTCACCGAGCATGTGAGAGATCTTGTTGGCACTGACGACCAGAATTACGGAAATGACGGATTTCATCAGGCCGACTGCCGCGGCGTAACTGTACTGCGCCTGCTGAAGACCCTGCTGATACACGAACACATCCAGGGTTTGTGACGCTTTTCTGTTCAGCGAGTTAGCCATCAGGATCAGGTGGTCATAGCCTGTATCGAGTACGGATCCCATACGAAGGATCAGCATCAGAACGATAACAGATTTGATCGCGGGCAGTGTGATATGCCACAGACGGCGCAGTCTTCCGGCTCCGTCCACCATAGCGGCTTCGTAGAGCTGCGTATCAACATTGGTGAGGGCGGCCAGGAAGATGATCGTGCCCCATCCTGTCTCTTTCCAGATCGTCTGAGCGATGATCATGGGACGGAACAGGTTAGGAGCTGTCATGTAC
>PITV01000072.1 GCA_017577285.1 Clostridiales bacterium | reverse complement strand
GTGTTGCGGGAGACAAGACGCTGACAAAGCTTTATCAGCTTGCATCCGGTGCCGTGACGCCGGCGCAGCAGACAATATCCGGCGGACGAACGGCTGTGATCAAAACATCCGGCGCGAAACTGAACATGCGTGCGACTGCTTCCACATCCGGAACGGTGATCACCAAGATACCGAACGGTTCAGTCATAACTGTCCTGTCGACCCAGTCCTCCTGGTGCTATATCTGGTATGACGGCTATTACGGCTATGTGTCCTCCGCCTATGTTTCATATACCGCTGCAGTTGTGACAAAGCCCCCGACTGCGGCGCCGACAGCTGTCAGGACGGCTGCACCGACAGCGACAGAAAAAGCGACAGCCGCGCCCCCGGCTTCTTATACAACAGCGACAGTAAAGACATCCGGCGGCATCCTCAATATGCGGTCTTCCGCGTCCACATCCTCCAAGATCATCCGTACTCTCCCGAATAAAGCGGTCGTGTCTGTTCTGCAGAAAGGTACATCATGGTCTCTCGTATCCTATGAAGGATCCAGCGGGTATGTTTCCAACAGTTATCTTACCTTTTCTTCGGCGGTCGTGACGGCAGCTCCAACGAGAACACCTGACGCGACATCTACAGCAAAGCCCACATCCACAGCAAAGCCTACCGCCACGCCGAAACCTCAAACCGTAACTATCGCCATCGTAAAAACTACCGGCGGCACTTTGAATCTGCGCGCGGCCGCTTCTTCATCCGGCAAGATACTGCGCACATTACCCAATGGCGCGCAGCTTACCGTTCTTTCCAGAGGCAGCACCTGGACACAGGTGAATTATATGGGAACGGTTGGGTATGTTTCCAATTCCTATATCACCATAAAAACGGTGACCGAGGCCCCGCAGGCCATTACCCCCGCGCCTACGCGCGCTCCCACTGCTGCCCCGACATACGCTCCTTCGACCGCCCCGACACAGGCTCCTACATCCGGCCCCACCGGCGTTCCCTATGAGCAGATGGTCGCAATCGGAACAGCGGTGATCCGCACTACCGGCGGCACACTGAATATAAGGCAGACAGCCTCTTCTTCCGGCAAGATCCTTTGTGCTGTGCCTAACAAGACAACAGTAAAGGTCTACAGTTACACCTCATCCTGGTGTCTTGTCAGTTATGACGGGATCTACGGATATGCTTCCACCTCATACCTGACATATACTCCCAATGCCACTGCTACCCCCAAACCGGCTTCAACGCCGGCTCCCGGTTACGACACGAGCATTTTCACCCGTACGCTTCGCAGTGGATACACCGGAGAGGATGTGTATCAGCTGCAGCTGCGGCTGAAAGAACTCAACTATCTGTCCGCCTCCAATGTGACCAGGACATATGACTCTACGACGGTTTCAGCTGTCAAGTCATTCCAGACGCTGAACGGTCTCACCGCGGACGGCCTGGCAGGTACATCCACCTTCAGCGCTTTGTTCTCTCCATCCGCTGTTTCTTATGATCCCGCGGTCACTTCCTTTACGACCCTGCATATTTACTACCGCAATGAGGGAAGCCAGAATACCGCCGCGATCCAGAAGATGCAGACGGCTCTGAAGAGCCTGGGATATACGGTGAATGTGAACGGAAGCTTCGATGAGACGACCTATCTCGCTGTGCTGGAGTTCCAGCTCAGAAACAGTCTTCCTGTCACCGGCGCTGTTTCTCCGGCCATGCAGGTGCTGCTTTACAGCGGCAGGGCTGCTGGCGCGAGTGCGGCTCCATCGGTGAAACTGGCGGACGGGGAAGGTGTGATCTCAGGACCTGAGAAGGGCGAACTTCAGCTGCTGCACTGGTTCAATGTTGTAAAGCCGTCCCTCGCGAATTCCGCGAAACTGCTGATCTTCGATCCTAAAACACATTTGAGTTGGACGCTGATCGTGTATTCCAAGGGAAATCATTGCGACAGTCAGCCGGCAACACTGAAGGATACGCTGCTCATGAACAAAGCCTTCGGCAAGCCGTCCTGGACAGTGCACGTTGTCTACGTGAAACTGCCGGACGGACGCTGGACTATGGCCACCATGCATAACAGACCGCACCTGACAGGATCGATAACCGAGAACGGATTTGACGGGCATCTGTGTGTCCATTTCCTTCGCGATATCGCGGAGGTGACGAAGAACGATCCGGATTACGGACTGAGCAATCAGACCACGCTGAGAAAAGCCTGGCAGACACTGACAGGGGAGACTGTGAACTGAAAATGCTGCCGGGACCAGTTCCCGGACTACCGCGGGTTTCCATTGTGCGGAGCCCGCGGTTTTCTGTTGCGGGTCATGTGAGGAGAGGATGCATCCGGTTGAGAAGAAAAGGATACATTCAATGTTTTTTTGATGTACAGGAGGTATACGACTTGACAAAACAGCGGGATGAGTATATACTCACGCCACAGGCGTTGACGGGGAGGTCTGTCTGATCCCTGAGCGAAGAGAGGCGGCGGATGGTGCAAGCTGCCGGAGGGGAAAGGCAAGATGTAGCCTCTGAGCCGGAAGGAAGAAAGGGAAACCGAGTAGAACCTTCCCGTGCGGCCGCGTAAAGGTCTAAGGCTTGATTGAGCCGGAGCGGCGCGTTATGAACGCGCAATTTGAGTGGTACCGCGGGCATATGCTCGTCTCAAAACATGTGTTTTGGGGCGTTTTTTATTTGCAGAATTGGAGGATGCTATGGCACAGATCACTGGACTGGATTTCAAAATCAAGGAAATGGCTCACCGCATCAAGGAACTGCGTGAGATCGAAGGCTATACAGTGGCCGAGATGGCGCAGAAGACGGATGTGAGCGAAAAAGAGTATCTGGACTGCGAAGAAGGCAGAGAGGATCTTAACTTCGCGTTTATTTACCGCTGTGCTTTGGCCTTCGGCGTGGATGTCAGCGATATCATACAGGGATCTTCCCCAAACCTGACTTCCTTTACGGTCACCCGCGCCGGAGCGGGGCAGGAGATCGGCCAGGCCCACGGCATGGTGTATTACAACCTGGCTGCCGCTTTCCGCAACCGTATTGCCGAGCCTCTGTTCGTAAAGGTTCCCTGTGACAAGGCGAGCCAGCAGCAGGATATTGAACTGACCACTCACGAAGGACAGGAACTGGACATCGTGATCGAGGGCAGCCTGAAGGTGCAGGTGGGTGAACATATCGCGATCCTGAACAAGGGCGATACCATCTACTATGATTCCGGCACGCCCCACGGGATGGCGGCGGTGGGAGATACCGACTGTCTGTTCTATGCCATCGTGCTCAATCCCACCGGTGAACCGGTGCCTGAACTTCAGAAGGAGACAGCTGAACGGATCAATGTGCCGGATCAGGCAAAAGAGGAGAAGCGTCAGCGTGTATGGCACCGTTTTATCGATGTGGAAAAGGATGAAAACGGCACGCCTGTTAAAATCACATTCAAGAATACGGAACGCTTCAATTTCGCCTTTGATGTGGTGGATGCTATTGCAGATGAGCAGCCCAATAAGCTGGCGATGCTCCATCTGGACAGAGAAAAACATGAGCGCCGTCTCACATTCAGCGATATTAAACTGGCCAGCAACCAGTGCGCCAACTATTTCAAGGCACTGGGCATCAAAAAGGGCGATCGTGTCATGCTGGTGCTGAAGCGCCACTACCAGTTCTGGTATTCCATCCTTGCGCTGCATAAGCTGGGCGCCATCGTGATCCCTGCCACCAACCAGCTTCAGGCGCATGACTTTGAATACCGTTTCAACGCCGCGGGCGTTTCCGCGATCCTCTGCACCGCTGACGGGGATACTGCCAATCAGGTGGATATCGCCATTGCGAATTCTCCCACCATCCGCACGAAGGTCATCGTGAACGGCACCAAAGAGGGCTGGCATACCTTTGATGAGGAATACGGGCTGTATAACAATGTTTTCGAGCGTACCGAGGATACTCCGGGCGGCGATGACACCATGCTGATGTTCTTCACCAGCGGAACGACCGGCTATCCCAAGATCGCCGCGCATGCCTACACTTATCCTCTCGGACATTTCCACACCGCGAAGTACTGGCACTGTGTCAATCCCAACGGTCTGCATCTGACCATCTCCGATACCGGATGGGCCAAGTCGCTGTGGGGCAAGCTGTACGGACAGTGGCTTTGCGAAGCAGCCACCTTTGTGTATGATTTTGACCGGTTCGACAGCGCGGATATCCTGCCGCTGTTTGCCAAGTATCACATCACCACCTTCTGCGCGCCTCCCACCATGTACCGCATGTTTATCAAACAGGATCTGTCCAAGTATGATATGAGCAGCGTACAGCATGCCACCATCGCCGGTGAGGCTCTGAACCCTGAAGTGTTCCGTCAGCTGGAGAAACTGACCGGCATGAAGGTGATGGAAGGTTTCGGTCAGTCTGAAAGCACACTGATCATCGGAAATCTGGTAGGCGCCAGCCACAAGATCGGTTCCATGGGCAAGGCCACCCCGCTTTACGATGTAAAACTGCTGGATTCCGAAGGCAATCCTGTGAAAAACGGTGAAACAGGTGAGATCTGCATCAACATTGCCAACGGACGTCCCTACGGCCTGTTCAAGGAATACTATCTGGATGAGGAAAAAACAAAAGAAGCCATGCATGACGGCTGGTATCATACCGGTGATGTGGCCTGGCAGGATGAAGACGGCTTCTACTGGTATGTGGGCCGCGCCGATGATGTGATCAAGTCCAGCGGATACCGCATCGGGCCTTTCGAGATCGAAAGCGTTATCATGGAACTGCCCTATGTTCTGGAGTGCGGTGTCAGCGCTGCTCCGGATGAGGTGCGCGGTCAGGTCGTCAAGGCTTCCATCGTGCTGACCAAGGGAACAGAGGGGACAGAGGAACTGAAGAAAGAGATACAGAACTACGTTAAGTCTCATACTGCACCTTACAAATATCCCAGGATCGTTGTTTTCAGGGATACACTTCCCAAAACAGTTTCCGGTAAGATCCAGCGCAACCTGTTGTAAGAATGTACGCCGCGGGGGTGAACCTCCGCGGCATTTCTTTGTAAATCCTGCCGCGCAGGTCGGTTTTGCATTGATTTTTAGCGGGGAATCTGTCATAATAATAGACGGATATTCAAAGATTTGCCGTGAAAACAGCGAAAGGCTGATACGGAATCTGTTGAGGTATATATGAGTGCTGTAAATACAGAATATGCTGATCAGGCGGAAACAACGCTGCTTCAGAAGATCATAAAGAAGATGAAAGGTCTGGACTGGGTGCCGGCAGTGCTTTTTGTGCTGTCAGCCGGACTGGTCCTTCTTCTTCATGTGCTGGCAAACGGTAATCTGGACAATGTATTGCGTTCCACAGCTTACAACACATATACCCGCCAGGCTATGGCGTGGCGCGACGGTATGCTCCATTTGCCGTATGATGTGCCGCTTCTTGAACTGGCGGTATATGAGGGAGAGTATTATGTTTCCTTCCCGCCGGTGCCTTCTTTGGTCGAACTTCCTCTAACATTCATATTCGGTATGGAAACACCGGATAACCTGCTGATGCTGATCTACATAACGGTCAGCTGCGAGAGCCTCTATTTCGCTTTCAAAAAACGCGGGATCAGCCGCCTTTCATCCGCTCTGTTTTCCTATTTCCTGTGTTTCGGGTGCTGCATCCTGCTGCTCTGCATTGAGGGAGCGGTCTGGTATCATGCCCAGCTGCTGGCATTCCTGTGCATGTCAATGTGCCTGTGCTTTTTCTCGTATGACCATCCGACTCCCGCCCTGATCTTTTACGCGCTGTCCGTTGGCTGCAGGCCTTTCAACGCGCTGTACGGAGCGGTATTCGGATTGATCTATCTGATGAGGCTGATCCGGGCGAAAATGCCTGCCGGAAGGATCATCCGTAGACTGCTCCCCGGGATATGCGCCGGATTCGGGATCGCGGTCATGTACGGAGCATACAACTATATGCGCTTCGGGAATGTGTTTGAATTCGGCCATAATTATCTGCCCGAGTTTTCAACACAGGGCGGCATACAGTTCTCGCTTTCTCATGTGCCGAAAAACGCGAAGACATTCATTTGGGGACTGCCGTTCGAGGTGAGCGGAAGTCTGACAAACTTGAATCTGAAGATCTTCGGTTTTTCTGTTTTCATTGCATGTCCGGCGCTGACAATCATGCTGGTGCAGGCTGCGGCGGATATAATCAGAAAGCGTTTTACCATGGAGAAGGCATTGATCCTGCTTGCATTCGCTGTGCAGCTTTTTCTCCTTTTGCTGCACCGCACTTTCGGCGGATATCAGTTCGGAGCACGGTATGCCTGCGATCTGCTGATCTATCCTGCTGCCTATATCTGCCTTCGCACGCTTCCGGTAAAAAGAGAAGGGATTTCTCCGGAGACAGTCCGCATATCCGGTGCGGAGATCGTGATATATGTATTTGCCCTTCTTTTCTCCGCGTACGGAACATGCGCGATGCATCTGTGATCATTGTGATGCAGGCGCATGATATGTATTCAGATTTATTTCAGGATTCGCCGCAGAGATGCCATAACGGTGTGAACGTAAATATATATTCCCAAAATAAGGATATTATGATATAATATCTTTTAGTGTATGTCAGGTGAAAGGAGACAGCAGGAATGGACGCGTATTTATTGTCGCACATACAGCATACCATTGATAAACTGTCTGTCAGGATCACTGTCCTTGACCGGAACGGAAGATCGCTGATCCCCGATGACGGTATTACCTATACAGTCGCGTCCTGGCCCGGAGCGGGCGAGTATCTTTCTCAGGACGGAAGGGTATATTTTTCCTGCACATCTGTACCTGATCTGATCCTGATGGTAACAGGAGAAGACAGTCCCCGTCTCAGAGATATGCTGTGTCTGGCGGACAGCTTTATAGCTGCTTTATCTGATGCGGACTCCGCGGGAAACGATATCCAGGGGGCTTACCGGAAACTGCTCCAGAATGACCTTTCACCGACGGAGATAGAAACGCTTACCGATGAATTTGCGATCGATCCGTCATTCGCTCGGTCTGTGCTGTTGTTCTATTTTCCTCAGATCGCTGATCATGACGCGGCGGATATACTGAACGAGTATCTGCCTGTGTCTGAGCGGGATGTGGTCGTTTCCATCGACAGACACACGGCCGCGCTCCTGAAGGATGTGAGCGCTGTGGAGGAGATCGATGAACTGAAGCAATATGCGTATGCCGCACGCGAGGAAGTGATGGAGGATATCGCTCTTCCCATGACGGTCGGGATCGGTGATGTGGCCGCGGACGCTCATGCGCTGCATCAGAGTTACCGCCAATCCAGAAGGGCGATAGAGATCGGCCGGATCTTTAAGAATCAGGAGAGCGTGTATCTGTATTCTTCCATGCTGATCGAACGATTCCTGAGCGGGCTGTCCGCGGAAACCGCAGAACACTATCATAACCTTCTGTTCAATGAGAATACTGATAAGCTTTTCAACGCGGAAATGCTGTCCACCATCGATATGTTCTTTAAGAAAGACCTGAACCTGTCCGATACGGCCAGACAGCTATATATTCACCGGAATACGCTTGTCTACCGGCTGGACAAGGTTCAGCGTCAGATCGGCCTGAACCTGAGAAAGTTCGAGGATGCCGTTACCTTCAAACTTCTGATGGAAATGGAAAAATGCAAAGATAACCTGATGATCGAAAAATAAGACCATATAAACATGTGGAGGATCGTAAAATGACAAAGAAACAGATAGCTGTTGTAAGCATGATCGTGCTGATCATATTGGCGGCTGTAGTCACTGCACAGGCGACCGGGCTCGGTGATCTGGTGAGAGGAAAAGGGAACACGGGCGTTGTCACCATTTCCGAGAGCGAGTATCAGGAACTGCAGCTGCTGAAACAGCGTTACGGGAAACTGGAAGAGTTGTACGAATACATCGACGAGTATTATTACATTGAGCCGGATACCGATCTGATGCTGGAATATGCGGCGCGCGGATTAATGGCCGGACTGGATGATCCTTATTCCTTCTACTATAATACCGAAGAGTGGGCAGAGATGTGGGAGGATGATGAGGGCGAGTACGGCGGCATCGGTATCCAGCTGCTCGGCAACTACAATGATTATACCGTAACAGTTACCCGGGTCTTCAAGGGTACACCGGCTGAAACTGCAGGGATTCGCAAGGGCGATCTGCTGGTGAGAGTGGAAGATATCGATGTGGATGCCACAACGATGCAGCAGGCGGTGAATGTCATGCGCGGCCTGACGGAAACAACCGTCAACATTGAAGTGGTGCGTAAGGGAGAGCATCTGGTGTTTGATATTCCCCGTGCGCTGATCTCCATCAACCGTATCGAATATACCATGCTTGAAAACAACGTGGGCTATATCATTATTTACGAGTTCGCAGGCGAATCGGAAAAGGAATTCGCGGATGCTCTGAAGGATCTGAGAGCCCGCGGAGCACAGTCTCTGATCATTGACCTTCGCGACAACCCCGGCGGCTGGGTATCTGCTGCCACCAGCATTGCCGATCTGTTTGTTGACAAGTGCACGCTCGTGTATGCGGAATACAGGGGCGGCATCCGTGAAAATTACACCATGACCAACGGCAAGGATGATATTCCCCTTGTGATCCTTGTCAATGGTTCCAGCGCAAGCTCCAGTGAGATCCTGTCCGGCGGATTGCAGGATCTGGGCCGCGCGAAGGTGGTAGGAACGCAGAGCTACGGAAAGGGCATCATGCAGTATGTGATCCCTCTGAGCGGTGAGGATGAAGACGGATTCCAGTTCACCTGCGCTCAGTATTTTACTTCCAGCGGAAAGACTGTACATAAAGTGGGTATTACCCCTGACTTGATCGTTGAACAGCCCGAAGAGCAGCAGACCGCTTACTTTGAACTGGGCGACCTGACCGATACGCAGCTGAAGGCGGCATGGGAACTGGCTGTTTCTATGAATCAGCAGTAAGGATTAGTAAATATACAACGCAGGGGAAGGAGGATCCGGTATGCATTATGATGTGATATACAATCCTGCTGCGGGAAACGGTCATGCGAAGAATGTCGCGAAGCAGGTGGAGGAGATCCTGAAAAACAGAGGAGTTTCCTACGCGTTATATGCAACGGATAGCCCCGGCAACGCTACTCAGCTGGCCAGGGAAGCGGTACAGCGAGGTAGTGAGACGGTCATTTCTATCGGGGGAGACGGTACCATCAGCGAGATCGTCCGCGGGCTCGCAGGGACAAAAACGGCATTGGGGATCGTTCCCGCCGGCACAGGAAATGATTTCATCAAGTCCATCGATACGCCGAAGGATGTTCAGCAGGCAACAGAGTTCATCCTTTCATCCGCGGCAAAACCTACTGATGTTGGAATGATCAATGATCAGCCGTTCATGAATGAATGCGGCACCGGGTTTGACGTGATGGTGCTGGATTATGCTGAGAAAGCAAAAAAGTATGTAAAGGGACTGCTTCCTTATCTGTGGGGGATCATCCGTACACTGATCCATTTCAAATCGGTCAATATGGTATATTCCATTGATGACGGCGAACAGATCAATGAGGAAGTGCTGGTGTGTTCAGCCGGAAACGGACGGATCATCGGTGGCGGAATCAAGATATGCCCTGAAGCTGTTACGGATGACGGGCTGTTTGACATCGTGATCGTGAAAAAGATCAGCAAGCTCAAGCTTCCTCTGCGCCTGGTTCAGCTGCTTCAGGGAAAAGTGCTGCAATTCAAGGAAACAGAACATTGCAGGGCAAAGAAGATATTCATGAAATGCCCGGATATGCGTGTGAATGTGGACGGGGAAGTGATCCCGATGGAGGAGGCGACCGTTCAGCTTCTGCCCGGTCATATTCTGATCCACCGTCCCTGACAGAAACATTGTTATTTCCCTTGCATAAAGTGACTAAAACGCATATAATGTGCGCTGTAAAGAAATATGGAGGAGAACAGTTATTATGAAGATTCTGATCGTTAACGCCGGTTCCTCATCTCTGAAGTATCAGCTGGTGGATATGGATGGGGAGAAAATGCTCGCGAAGGGTCTGATAGAGCGTATCGGTATGCCGGAGTACGGCCATCATGAATGCAAAATCGGCGGCGAGAAGGTGCTGGACTGGAAGGATGGACGCATTCTTTCTCATGTGGAAGCATGCCAGATGATGCTGGCTGCCTTGACGGACAAGGAATACGGATGCATCAAGGATATGAGCGAGATTGGTGCGGTAGGTCATCGTGTGCTCCACGGCGGCAGCCAGATCACCGAGTCTGTTATCATCACTCCCGAAGTGGAGAAGGTTATCGAGGATAATATCCCTCTCGGACCTCTTCACAACCGCGCTAATCTTCAGGGAATCCAGGCCTGCAAGGCCGTTATGCCCGATACACCTATGGTAGCTGTATTTGATACCGCTTTCCATCAGACAATGCCTCCTAAAGCTTATATGTATGGTGTGCCTTATGAGTATTATGAGAAACTGCATGTGCGCCGCTATGGCTTCCATGGTACCAGCCATCGTTTTGTTTCAAAGCGTACTGCAGAGTTCCTGGGTAAGGATCCCAAGGAACTGAAGATGATCGTATGCCATCTTGGCAACGGTTCCTCTCTCAGCGCCGTTAATGGCGGGAAATGCGTGGATACTTCCATGGGACTTACACCGCTTGAGGGCGTTATTATGGGTACCCGCTCCGGTGTTATGGATCCTGCCGTTCTGCAGTTCATCTGCAACAGTGAGAAGATCGATATCAATGAAATGCTCAATATCTGCAACCAAAAGAGCGGCCTTGTGGGCATTTCCGGCGTTTCCAACGATATGCGCGATGTCGATACAGCTGCTTCTGAAGGAAACGAGCGCGCCATCCTGGCCCGTGATATGCTGATCTACGGGATCAAGAAATACATTGGTGCATATGCTGCTGCTATGAACGGTGTGGATGTCATCGTATTCACTGCAGGTATCGGTGAGAACAATTGTCGTCTTCGCGAGGATGTCATGAAGGATATGGACTTCATGGGCGCCAAACTGGATGTTGAAAAGAACAATGAACTGGCATGGCCCCATGTTCACGAAGCAATCATTTCAGCCCCTGACAGCAAAGTCACTATCTGTGTCATCCCCACCAACGAGGAGATCGCTATTGCCCGTGATACCAAGGAACTGGTTGAAGCGGCGAGCAAATAATAAGGCATCATTTGTCTGAATATAGCACTGTTGCAAGGAGCATCCGTTTCCACGGATGCTCCTTCTGCGGATTTGAGGAAAAATATCGAAAAAAGCATGAAAATAGGGGATTTTCCGGCAAAAAAATGTTGCATTATGCCGGAATGTGTGGTAAAATTCCATCGATTACGCACGCGGGTCGATTTGCCGCTTGTGCCGGTATCCGGTGGCAGGCAAAGATGACGCCCGCGGTGGAAAAAACAAGGAGGAAGAACCCATGGCTGTTATCTCTATGAAACATCTGCTGGAGGCCGGCGTACACTTTGGCCACCAGACCCGTCGCTGGAACCCCAAGATGGCTCCTTACATCTTCACCGAGCGCAATGGTATTTATATCATTGACCTGCAGAAGACTGTGAAGAAGGT
>PITV01000071.1 GCA_017577285.1 Clostridiales bacterium | reverse complement strand
CTTTACGATCCGTCGCCGACAGTACGTGAAGCAGCGCTCTACGCGATGAACTATCTGCATCTCAGGATCGCAGGAGACGACAAAGCGTCACTTTTGAACGATTTCGACAATTCGCTGAGGCTTTACGCCGCTGAGGTTTTTCAGGGAAACTAGGAGGAGCTATGCTGACAAGGGTAGAGAGAGTTCTTGCTTTAAAAAATGTTGAGCTTTTTACTGATGGAGCATGCAGCGGCAATCCGGGGCCCGGGGGATGGGCGGCGATCCTGAGGTATCGCGAACATGAAATCGAACTGTCAGGCAGCATGTCACAAACAACAAACAACCGGATGGAAATCTTTGCTGTGATATGCGGACTTGGCAAATTAAAGTTTCCCTGTAATGTGAATGTATATTCAGATTCCGCCTATGTTGTAAATGCGTTCAATGAGGGGTGGATCGATAACTGGCAGCGGAACGGCTGGAAGAATGCCGAAGGAAAACAGGTTGAGAATCAGGATCTTTGGACGCTTCTACTGCTGACGATACGTAAAGGCAAACATAAAATGACTTTTAATAAAGTCAAAGGCCATGCTGATCATCCTGAGAACATAAGATGTGACAAACTTGCCAGAGATGCAATCAAAGACTATTTGAAGATAAACCCTGATCTGGGTGATCCGGAAAGCATATAAGGCAAAGAGTTTATATTATCTTTCAGAAAATGAACGGAGGAAATTGAGATGGCGTTTTTACAGGTGCAGTTTTTTTCCGAAACGCTGAATGTGGCTTCAACGGTGAATGTGATCCTTCCGGAAGCCAGGAAAGGTATCGGCATTGATGAAACGAAACAGGACAGTCTGCCTGATGTGATGTATCTGCTGCACGGATACAGTGACGATCATTCGATCTGGATGCGCCGTACTTCTGTTGAACGCTATGCGGCGTCACATAATCTTGCTGTTATCATGCCCGCGGTCAATCACAGCTTCTATTGCAATGAAGTGTCAGGGGAGAGATACTGGGATTATATCAGCGAAGAACTTCCAGCCGTTATGCATCGCTTTTTCAAGATCACGGATGATCCGAAGCGGACTTTTGTTGCGGGGCTCAGCATGGGCGGTTACGGCGCGATGAGGCTTGCACTCACATATCCGGAAAGATTCGGAGCAGCCGCAAGCTTCAGCGGAGCAGTGGATATAGTTGATGAGATACGCTATCTTTCTGATGAGAGAAAAGAAAACTGGAAGCGTGTGATGGGTGATCTGGACAAGATAGAAAAAAGTGAACTGGATACAATGTGGCTGGCAGAGAAGAACGCGAATGCCGCGTGCAAACCTGATCTTTATGTTTCATGCGGAACTGCTGATTTTCTGTATCCGCAGCATTGCAGATTCATTCCGAAACTTGAAGAGACCGGCTGGAATGTTACACATTACGAGAAGGAAAATGCTGTACACGAGTGGGGATTCTGGGATGAACAGATAAAAACCTTTATCGATCTCATTTATTCAGAATAAAATCGATATACGGGGGATATGGCCTGAAATAATCAACAACTATTCGCAAAAGCATACTTTTACGAATAGTTGTTGACATTTTTGGCACTTTTCTGTATAATTTACATGGAACAGCGATTTTTCAGTGGTTTAGAGAATAACATCTCTATTGGCTGTTTGTCAGTTTTACTCTTCTCTGCGCTTTGTTTCAAGATATAAAATTACTTTTGCATGTATTATATTTGCTGTTTTATTTTAATTACAACATGATTATTGAGAGGTTCTATAATGGCACAGAAAAATGATTACCGGGCTCAGGTCGATTTGAAACGCACAGAGCATCTCAGAGAATTGCTGAAACATTTACCAGGAGTATGCAGAGATTATTTTCTTTCAGTCACAATGACGACAAGCACATTGACAAGACTGGCGTACGCATATGACTTCAGAATTTTCTTTGATTATCTTTGCAAGGAGAATCCGATATTCGCTGACACGGATCCTTATCTGATCACACCGAAACTTCTTGATGTGATCACTGCTACAGACATTGCCGGCTATCAGGAATATCTTACACATTATTATACGACTGATGCTGCAAGCGGTGATGAAAAGATCGTTCAGAACAGTGAACTCGGCATCATGAGAAAACTATGCAGTATACGTTCTTTGTTTGAATTTTTGTTCAAAAATAAATATATCAGTGCGAATGTGACCACACTGATCGACCTGCCAAAGCATCATGAGAAGCCGATATTGCGCCTTGAACGTGATGAAATGGAAAGATTGCTGCAGACTGTAGACAGTGGTGACGGCTTGTCAAAACGTCAGAAAGCGTATGCGAAATTCACCGGAATACGTGATAAAGCCATCATTACCCTATTCCTCGGTACAGGTATCCGTGTGAGCGAATGTGTCGGGCTGGATATTACAGATATCGATTTTGAACTTAACGCGTTTGCTGTTACAAGAAAAGGCGGCAATCAGGCGATCCTGTATTTTCCGGACGAGGTTGCTGATGCTCTTAAAGAATATCTCGCTCAGCGGGATGAAATCGAAGCACTGCCGGGACATGAAAACGCGTTCTTTCTTTCCATGCAGAAACGGCGCATTACACAGCGTGCTGTTGAAAACCTTGTTAAGAAATATGCTCTGATCGCCGCCCCTTTGAAGAAAAGAATCAGCCCCCATAAACTGAGGAGCACATTTGGCACAAATCTTTATCAGGAAAGCGGTGATATATACCTTGTAGCGGATGTTTTAGGTCACAGCGATGTCAATACAACAAGAAAGCATTATGCCGCGATGACAGATTCAAGAAGAAGAATGGCAGCGGGCATGGTAAAATTGGGCGCAATTAGTGCCAATAATGACAATAACGATGAAAAAACTGAAGAAGAACCGATTAATGACCAGTAAAATGCCTGTATTCAAGCGGATTATATCAATTTAACTGATTTTTCAAGGAAGAGTCACCTTTCTTCTCCTGCTCAACGATAACTTCATCAATATAAAGGGAACGGTATTTATCGTCCCCATTAATGCATTTCATGCAGTTATCACATATTTTATTCGGATCAAGATCACATCTGTCACATTCACCGCATTCGATACATTCTCTGTCATAAAGTACACACTTTTTCATTTCAGCCTCCTTCGTTCTGTAAATACGAACAATTGTTTTTATTCTATATTGCAAATCGATTTGTTATATGATAGAATTAACTAAAAGGATTGGATCACTGGAGGAGTTATCATGACGCAAAGCAAGCGGAGACCGAGGGGCGACACGCAACGCATGATCCTTGAATATATCAGAGAAACAACTGCAGAACGCGGCTATCCGCCTTCCGTTCGTGAGATCGGTGAATCTGTGGGTCTTACATCTACAGCGACTGTTCATGTGCACCTGAAAAATCTGGAAGAAAAGGGATTGATACGGCGCGATTCCATGAAACCCAGAGCGATCGATATCCGCGGTAAATCAGGTGACATTCCGGCGATGGCTGCAAGCAATGTTCCTGTGATCGGCCGTGTTGCAGCAGGAACACCTATTCTGGCAGAACAGTATACGGAAGCATTTCTTTCGTTTCCTGAAAAAATGGTTGCTTCCGGTGATGAATTCGTACTGGCTGTTCGCGGTGACAGTATGATCGATGCCGATATACATAACGGTGATTATGTACTGGTCCATCAGCAGAATATCGCTGAAAATGGTGAGATCGTTGCCGCAATGATCGATGGCGAGGCGACGATCAAACGTTTCTTCAAAGAGAAGGGAATGATTCGTCTGCAGCCTGAGAATAAGGCCCTCTCCCCTATTTATTCCCGTGATGTTGTAATACTCGGCAAAGTCATTGCTGTTTACCATGAGGTGAAATAAAGCTATCATTCATTGGAAAAACGATGCCTGACCGGCATCGTTTTTTACGTAAAGCGCAGCCTGTAAGCCGGGTTCTGTCGAGAATGGCTATCTATCTACATGATCCGTTACCGGATCATTCAAGCGATACTGCGGAAACGGGACGGGCCGCCCCATATGTCTCCTGGATCTTGCACCGGATGTGGTTTACATGACGGACAAGTCGCCAAGCCGCCTGTGCGCTCTTACCGCACATTTCCACCCTTACCGCTGAAAGCGGCGGTATCTCTCTGTTGCACTCGCATTGGAGTCGCCTCCACCGGATGTTATCCGGCATCCTGCCCTGCGGTGCCCGGACTTTCCTCATACCGTAACGGCACGCAGCCATTCAGCTGCCTTTACGCATGCATACAATACCACTTTTGCTGTTATTAGTCAAATGCTTTCTGTAAAACAATAAAAAGATCCACCCGGCATTTTTATGTCAGAGGGATCTTTTTTTGATATTTATTGTCTTAGAAAAGCGCTTCCACGAATTCCTGAGCATTGAAGGACTGCAGATCATCAATTCCTTCGCCGACACCGATATACCAAACAGGGACATTCAGCTCCCTGCGTATCGCGATGGCAATGCCGCCCTTTGCCGTACCATCCAGTTTTGTAAGGATGATGCCGCCGATCTCAGCAGCTTCTTTGAAAACCTTTGCCTGCTGGAGTCCGTTCTGACCGGTGGTGGCATCCAGAACGAGCATGCAGCGCACTTCCGCTTCGGCATATTCGCGGTCGATAATGCGGCGCATCTTGGAAAGCTCGTCCATAAGGTTTTTCTTATTATGGAGACGTCCGGCGGTATCAACGATCAGAAGATCAGTTTTTCTTGCTTTCGCTGCCTGAACAGCATCAAAGACAACAGCAGCCGGATCAGCGCCTTCACACTGTTTGATAAGAGGTACATTCGCGCGCTCAGCCCAAACAGTCAGCTGCTCATCCGCGGCCGCACGGAAAGTATCCGCGGCGGCAAGCATCACGCTGCGGCCGATCTCCTGAAAACGCAGGGCAAGCTTGCCGATAGTGGTGGTTTTACCGACTCCGTTAACACCAACGACAAACATGACCATAGGAAACTTAAGCGGAGGACGCGGAAGGCTCATTTCATCGATCATGATCGATTTGAGCGTTTCCCTTGCGACGGTCGCGTCCTTGATGCCTTCAGACTTGATGCGTGCTCTCAGCTTTTCAATGATATCATCTGTGGCGGCAACGCCGACATCGGCCAGCAGAAGGATGTCGGTAAGCTCCTCATAAAAATCATCATCGATCTTCTGCGTATTCGCGACCAGTTCATCCACCTTGTCAGTCATGTTTTTACGAGTCTTGAAAAGACCGTCTTTCAGTTTCTGGAAAAATCCCATTTTGTCCTCCTTATTCGTAATCCTTCAGGTCAACGGAAACCATTTTGCTGATACCCTTTTCCTGCATGGCAACACCGAAAAGGCTGTTGCAGCGTTCCATTGTGCCCTTTCTGTGCGTAACAACAACGAACTGGGTATCCGATGCGTATT
The DNA here is from genome assembly GCA_017577285.1 of Clostridiales bacterium. Taxonomy (GTDB): domain Bacteria; phylum Bacillota; class Clostridia; order Christensenellales; family Aristaeellaceae; genus ZC3RG03. Next base: position 6,180 of record PITV01000071.1, on the reverse strand, counting down.
CAGAAAGATAATCAGCAAAGTAACCGATATTCGCTTCATCAAGAGCGGCTTCGATCTCATCCAGGATGCAGAACGGCGTAGGTTTCAGTTTCAGCATAGCAAACAGGATAGCGATTGCTGTAAGCGCCCTTTCTCCGCCGGAAAGCAATGAAAGAAGCTGTAGTTTCTTTCCCGGCGGCTGTGCAATAATCTCAATGCCGCAGTTGAGCGCGTCATGGGGATCGGACAGCCTTAATTCAGCCTGACCGCCGCCGAACAGACGCGCGAAAGTGACACCGAAGAAGTCGTTCAGTTTGTCAAATTCGCTGACAAACTGCTTTTCCATCTGTGAAAGAAGGCGCACGATCAGATTATGCAGGTCTTCCTGCGCGCGGATCAGGTCATCTTTTTGAGTGGTCATCTCATCAAAACGCTGTTTTGTATTTGCGTATTCTTCGATCGCGTTTACGTTGATGGGCCCCAGTTCACGAATGCGGGACCTGTAGGATGCTGCGGTCTTTTCACTTTCGCCGAGACTGAATCCTTCCTGAATACGCAGTTCTTCAGAAGTGGCGTAAGTCAGCTCGTATTCATTAAAGATATGATCCGTGATCTGTTTCAGATCGCTTTCTGCTTTGGACAGAGAAAGTTCAGTCTTATGGAGTTTCAAAGAGTCTTCGTCATATTGTTTATGCGCATTTTCACTCTTTTCAACACATTCACGCTGGGCGGCTGTTTTCTGAGCACGTTCAGTTTCAAGTTTCGAAATGATATCTGCCTTTTCCTGTACGGATGCCTGTATATCAGTTTCCTCAAGACGGCATGTTTCCAGAAGCGTCTGAAGTTCAATCAGAGCGTTTTCCTTATCCTCAACGGTTTTATTCAGACTGCTGATACGGGTATCATAGGCAGCAAGTTCCTCGTCGCGGCGCTGTTTGTCTCTGCGCAGCGTATCTAATGCATGACTCAGCTCAGAATAATGCATCTGCGCTTTCTGAACCTGAGCACGCATATCTTCAACTTTCTGACGGGCTGCTTTCAGAGCGTCTTGCAGAACGACCGTTTTCTCATCCAGCGCTTCACGGTCTGTTGTTACAGACTGAGCCGCATCGTCAGCAGCCTTCATATCGCGTGTCAGATCTTCAATGCTTTCTTTCAGCTGTTCCTGAGCAAGCTTGCTCTGTTCAATGCGCTGGATGTGCGCATTCAGTTCCGCTTCAGCATTGAAAACTCTTTCCTGTTCGCGCGCAACAGCGATCTCCTGCTGATGCACCGATTCTATGGCCTCTGAACGAAGACGCTGGCATTCGTTCCTGTCGGCGATGAGTTTCTCAAGATCTTTTCGCAGAATATTGATATTATTTTCAGTATTCTTTACAGTTTCCTGGAGTTCCTTCATCTGGCGTTCACGGCCAAGAAGACTGACTGTTTTGCTTTGCGGAGTACCGCCTGTCATGGAACCGCCCGAATGCATGACCTGTCCGTCGAGCGTTACAAGACGGAAAGCATGATGACCGGCCCTCATCAGCGGAATACCGCAATCGAGATTCGTTGATACGACCGTTCTTCCCAGCAGGTTTTCAACGATGCCCCTGAACTTTTCATCATACTCTATCAGGTCGCTTGCAACGCCAAGACATCCGGGCATGCTGAGCAGTTTCTTTTCATCCGGCGTCAGAAGACGGCTTCTTACACTGCTCATCGGCAGGAATGTCACACGGCCGAGCTTATTGGCTTTCAGATAGTCAATGATCCCCTTCGCGGTTTCTTCATCCCTTGTAACAATGTTCTGCAGCGTGCCGCCGAGAACCATATCGATAGCAGTTTCAAGTTCTTTGGGAACATGGATCAGACGAGCGAGAACATCATATACGGCCGGATCATTGCCGGCATACTGAAGCGCGTTCTTGACAGATGAATTATAGCCTTCCATCTCGCGGTTCATGTCTTCCAGCAGACGAAGCCGGCTCTTATCACCCTGCAGCTGAATATTCTTTTGCTGAATGGAATCAGACTTCTTCTGAACATCCTCACTTAACAGACGGAGATTGCCCTCTGTCTTCGCATAGTCAGAACGAAGCTCGGACAGGAGCTGATCTTCATGCTGTTCATTGCTCTTTGCATTATCAAGATTCAGTTCCAGTTCTGTCTTTTTTTCTTCCATCTGAGACATGCTGCCATTGATCTGTTCCAGACGTTCCTGCATCTGTGCGCACATGGTCTGGCTGCGTGTCTGCTTATTTCTGACTTCGCTGACACGGTTCACAAAAGCAAGGATGGAGGATTTGTGGTCATCCAGTTCCTGTTCCTTCTTTTCAGCCTCTTCCTGCGCGGCATCCAGTCTGCTTTGCCACAGATCTGAATCTTTTTGCGCGGCTTCAAGAGCAGCTTTTCCTTTTTCTGTGTCTTCTTCACCTTTTTCAAACAGAGCGGCTGTTTCAGCTCTTAAGGCTGTCTGCGCTTCGATCTCTTTGCGAAGATCAGTGATCTGCGTCTTTTCGGTTTCAATTTGCTGTTCTGTCTTTTCGGCTGCAGCTTTTGCCCTGTAGTAGGCGTCATTCTTTTCCAAATGAGCCGCGCGCTCAAGAGCCAGCTGTTCCTCCAGCGCGGCGATCGCGGCATCGAGTTCCTGCCGCTTTTCGTTGGTTTCGTTGATGACGGCTTCGTGATTGTGAAGCACATCACTCAAACCGTCTATGACCTCCTGCAGACCGGCAATGCGTTCCTTCAGCTTGTCATGACGAACCAGAAAGATATTGACTTCGAGGATCTTCAGTTTATCTGCAAGTTCAAGATATTCGCGGGCGGTTTCCGCCTGCTGGCAAAGCGGCTCAATGCGGCTTCCGAGTTCTTCGAGAATGTCATTGACACGGCTGAGATTATCGGTGGTTTTGTTCAGCTTTCTTTCAGCCTCTTCTTTGCGAACACGGAATGTCATTACGCCGGCTGCTTCTTCAAAGATCTGTCTGCGATCTTCGCTTTTTACAGAAAGGATCTCATCGATCCTGCCCTGACCGATCAGAGAGTATCCTTCTCTGCCGATACCGGTATCACGGAACAGTTCGAGAATATCGCGCAGCCTGCACGCGGTCTGATTCAGATAGTATTCGCTGTCTCCGTTCCTGTAAACACGTCTTGTGACTGATACTTCACTGTAACTGCTTTTCAGTGCTCCGTCTTCATTATCAAAAATAAGGGTCACTTCACAGTAATGCGCTGCTTTCCGCTTTGCAGTACCATTAAAAATGATGTCCTCCATTTTTGTGCCGCGCAAAACACGGGCGCTCTGTTCACCAAGCACCCACCTTACGGCATCACCGATATTGCTTTTTCCCGATCCGTTGGGACCGACAATACCGGTAATACCTTCGTTCAGAACGATTTCTGTTTTGTCAGCAAAAGATTTGAAGCCCTGTATCAGCAGCTTTTTCAGCTTCATTCAGTTTCCTCCAGATTCAGCAGCGCAAGCGCTTTTCCGGCCGCAATCTGCTCGGCTTTCTTTTTCCCGTTGGCAGTGCCTACAGCATACTGTTTTCCGTTGCATTCGACCGCAACATTAAACACAGGCATATGATCAGGCCCTGATGATGACAGCAGTGTATACTGGGGCTGCGGCATCCCGCGTTTCTGCAAAAATTCCTGAAGCGCAGACTTCGCATCGGAAAAAGCGTGTGCAGTATCGATCGGGATCAATCTTCTGACACACTCGCGAGCAGCATCAAAGCCGCCGTCAACATATACAGCAGCGAGAACGGCTTCACACGCATCGCAAAGGATGCTGTCATTTTCTCTGGCGCCTGTCACTTCACATCCGCGGTCTACGATCAGATAATCTCCAAGATGGATATCACGCGCAACATCAGCAAGTGCATCCTGACATACAAGATGCTGACGCAGATTCGTGAGTGTTCCTTCCTGGATCCCCGTGTGAGTATGAAACAGTTCATCACTTACGGTCAACTGAAGAACGGCATCTCCGAGAAACTCGAGACGCTGGTTATTCTCTGTCTTTGACACAGAAGGATGGGTCAGCGCCCGCAAAAGAAGTTTTCTGTCATTGAAACAGTATCCCAACGATTTTTCGAGCGAAGACAGATCGTTTACCATTGTGTTTTCTCTATCATTTGTGCGCATCGATGTATGCAACGATATCCCCGACAGTACGCATGGAAGTGATTGCATCATCCTCCACGGTAATGTCAAACGCATCCTCCATATCCATGATCATAACCATGATATTGGCGCTGTCAGCTTTCAGATCCTGTACAAGACGCTTATCTTCAGTGATCTCATTCACATCCACCCTGAGCTGTTTGGAAATCATAGCTGCAACTGTTTCAAAAGTAGTCATATCTGTACCTCCATATTATTCGTTATTTTTGACAGCCTCATGGCTGATACCATCACTGATCTTCTGTACAACATTCTCTTCGCACATCTTCGTACATTGCTTGATGGCGCATGCGATCGCGTGCGCATTGCTTGAGCCGTGAGCCTTTACAACCGCACCGTTCACGCCGAGAAGCGGAGCGCCGCCTACTTCGGAATAATCCATCCGTTTCTTCACACAGTGGAAATTCTTTTTTGCGACCAGATAAGCGATCTTTCCGCGAGTATTCCGGCCGATCTCTTCCTTGATGATGCCCATCAATGTACCGGCGATCCCTTCCATGGATTTTAGAAGAAGATTTCCGGTAAATCCGTCGCATACGATCACATTAGCCGCATCGCCTGTGATATCTCTTCCTTCAACATTTCCGACAAAACGGAAAGAACCGTTTTCCATTAACGGATATGCTTCTTTTACGAGAGCGTTTCCCTTTTCGGCTTCTGCACCGATATTCGCGATACCGACACGCGGCTGCTCAATACCCATTACAGCATTCATATAAACGCTGCCCATCAACCCGAACTGTGGCAGATACTCTGCTCTGCAATCAGCGTTTGCTCCTGAATCGATCAGGCAGAAATATCCTTTTCCGTTAGGAAGAAGAGTCGCGATCGCAGGACGCTCAATACCCTCGATCCTTCCGAGACGGAACATGCCTCCCGCAAGAAGGGCTCCGGTAGAACCCGCGCTGACAAAGCCGTCCGCCTCGCCGTTGCGTATTTTCAGCATTCCCTTTACCTGCGCGCTGTCCTTCTTCTGACGGATCGCCATTACAGGTGAATCATGGTTTGTAATGATCTCCCCCGTGTTTTCCACAGTAATGCGATGAAGGATAGATTCTGATACGTTTTTTTCTTTTATGGCATCATTTATCAAACTCTCTGTACCGGCTAAAATAACAGAAAGCTGCTCATTCTGTTCCAGCGCTTCGAGCGCTCCGTCTATATTGCACGCCGGAGCATTATCGCCGCCCATAACATCAAGATAAATTCGTGTCACAGGAAAACCGCCTTCCGGATATGATTTGCATATCATTGAATCAACGCATACCCAAAATACACCCGAACAAGGTGCTGTTGATATTTTACCACATTCCTGAGGATTTTCATATACTCGAAACATTACGATATTATAAAATATTGTGTTACATGGTACAAGATATAGTATATATGAGAATCTGTTACATTGTTTACAAAATGACTGTGATTTTTACTTTGATCTATGGTATAATTTACTCAGTTCATTCATTCCGGAGGATCTGCATGCTTCAGCTCGAACACGTTTCGAAGAATTACGGCTCAATAAGGGCTGTAGATGACCTGAATTTTGCCATTAAAGACAGGCAGGTCGTTGGTTTGCTTGGCATGAACGGAGCAGGAAAGAGCACGACACTGAACATGATCACAGGATGCACTGCACCCAGCAGCGGAAATATACTGATCAACGGCCATAATATCATAGATGATCATCGGGATGCGAAGCGTGAATTCGGCTATCTTCCAGAAATCGTTCCGCTCTATGATGAAATGACGGTGGAGGAATATCTCAGATTTGTTTGCGAACTGAAGGAAATAGTAAGCAAATACATATCAAAACATATCTGTGATATATGTGAAACAGTCGGGATCAGGGATATTATGAAACGCCCTGTTATCAATCTGTCCAAAGGATTGAGGCAAAGAGTTGGAATTGCTCAGGCATTGTGCGGAAATCCGCCTGTTATCATACTGGATGAGCCTACTATCGGTCTGGATCCTGTACAGACAATCTCATTCAGAAGAATGATCCGCACGCTGTCACAGGAACATACG
>PITV01000070.1 GCA_017577285.1 Clostridiales bacterium | reverse complement strand
GTATATAACTGCTCCTGATGACACCGGCCTCATACAGCTTGGCGTAGATCGCCATCGCTTCTTCCTTCTGCCCCTTCTGCTGTTTGGTAAGCGCAGCGCGGATCTTCAGATCATCCATGATTCCCATGCGTCATTCCTCCTGTTTTCTGATCAGTCGTATATATCTTTTTTGCAGGTCACTCAATTCGGGGGCGTTCCTGTCAGCCGCGATGGAAAGGGCACGGCAGGTGATCCTGAGTGCCTCACCGGGGTTTGAAAGCTTATGTTCATACAGCTTGGCCAGCGCGATATACGGCCTCAGCCCGCCCTGCCCGGCGGCGATCATCCGCCTGTAAAGCTCTGCCGCCTGTTCATAGCATTTTTCCCGGCGGAGGTTTTCCGCCAGCGAGATGCGGGCCTGCATGCTCATGCTTCCGCGTTCTGCCAGCCTGTAGCATGTGCGGGCTTTGCGGGAATACCCTCTCTTTTCCAGCACACGTCCGACACTGTAGATATCCTCTTCGCTGCTCAGATCCTCCGGTCTGATGTGGGCATTCAGAAGGCTGTAAAGGATATCTGTCAGGCTCTTCACATCATCCAGATTGTGCTTCAACACATCATCGAAGAGGGTGATATCACCCGTTTTCAGATAGTCGAAGAAACGCTGCGGCACAAGTGATCCGGGCAGATCATCCTCTCTTTGTTTCCCGAGGACGGCTTCTTCCAGCGCTGACAGATTGCAGCGCCCCAGCCGCAGCTTCCATACCCGCCGGGAAGCATGCAGAAGATCCAGCTGACGCAGGTCCGGGAAGCGCATCCGGTTCATCACAAAACGGGATGTGAGCAGGGGGACATCGAAGGTTTTTCCGTTAAAGGAGCATATCGCCTTTTTCCCTGTCAGATGCTCTGCCAGGTGTCGCAGCATCGGCCCTTCCTCATCGTAGTCTCTCATGACATACTGGATGATCTCAAAGGAGTCCTTTGTGAAAAAACCGATGCCTGCTTCGAATGCAAGCGTGCCTGCGCCGCCGGACAGGCCGGTGGTCTCCGTGTCCAGAAACAGGATCTGTTCCGGATCGATCGCGTCGCCGTGTTCGCCGAATACAAGGTACAGATCCTCCGGTGACAGGGTATCCCCGAGGTTGAAAGAACTGCGGGGGAAGGAGGCCTGCCGCGTCATGCAGTCCGTGCTTTTCGGGCGCGTTTCCGTTTTTTTCTCTGCAGGCGGCATGGCGCTTCTGAGACGGTCACGCAAGGAAGGCATCACTCATCCTCCTGCGTATAGTAGATGCATATGTCGGGCTCCGCGTCCTCACTGAACCCCACGATGATCACGGGATCAGGCATGGCACGCTGACGCACCAGCAGATCCAGATCTCCGCCTCTGCTCTCCCAGCCGGCTACATAAGACTGCCAGTCCTGTGTGAATTCCTCCAGTGAAAAATGCATTTCCTTCATGTAGGCGGCCGCTTCAGGCCCCACATAACGGATATGCCACGGCTCATATCTGATTTCCGTTATATCTTCCTTGTCTTCCATATAGCGGATGACAAAACCGAATTCATAGCAGTGCTCCGCCATCCACTGGGCTTCCTTTTCCCTGCCGAAAGCGGAATTCATGCCTTCTTTTTTTGTCCAGGCGTAATTCAGCACATCAACGCCCAGCCCGGTCTGGTGATCAGAAGAACCCGGCATCGCCACGAATCCGTCATCATGACCGACCTTTTCAAGACGGGAGTAATACATCGTATTCTGTGTTTTGTAGCTGCGGTAGCTGCTTTTCACATACAGTTTGTATCCGTCAGCCTCGGCGGCATCGAACATGGCTTGCAGAGCGTCGTTCGCCGCGGTTCTCAACTGCCCTTTTACAGCACAGCGGGCGGTGATATCCACCAGATCGCCGGGCACATAGTCCTTTGCCAGCAGGGAGGATTTATTGGCCAGGGTCAGATATCCGCGTCTGTCCGCGATGATCTCCGGTGACAGCGGATATTCCCAGGCGGGCATTCCGTATGTTTCCTCGGCCAGCACCGGAAACAGGCAGGCAAAAAGCGCTGTCAGAAGCAGCAATGAAAGGAAACGGACAGGGACCTTTTTCAGCATATGATCCTCCTTCGGTCAGGGGGTATTCAGGATCGCCTGCAATGATTCATCTTTCAATGCGGCGATGTAGTATTCGAGGGGGATATTCATCTCATAAATGATCTTCGCGTGTTCCCGGCCTACATAGCGGATATGCCAAGGCTCATTCATATAGCCGGTCACATCCTCCCACTCGGTCTTGTAACGGATGATGAAACCGAAACGCCAGCAGTTTTCGCCTACCCACTGTCCTTCCGGCGTGCTGGCAAATCTCTCCTCCAGGCCATGATCGTAGGTCGTGCACAGATCCATTGCCAGCCCAAGCTGATGCTCGCTGGCACCGGCAGGGGCGGAAACACGGTTTGCGGCCTTTTTTCCGGCTTTTTCCACCTTTTTTGAATGGATAGCCGCCTGCTTGGAATAACTGCGGTAGCCGGATAATGCCACCAGAGTAAGCCCGGCCTCCTGCTGCGCCGCCGCGCACATGTCCTCAAGTGCCCGGGCGGCTTCACTGCGGAGCAGAACGGCATCGGATGCTCTTTCCACATTCGGCATGACCAGATCCGCAGGCGTATAGGAGGATGAAAGTGTGTAATCCCGGTTTACCAGCATCAGAGCCCCGCCCAGGTTCATCTGCGCTGTGTAATTCACGAGCGTGGACTGACCGAGGGTGAGAAATAACATGATCAGGGCAATGACCTGCTGCATCCGGGAACCTCCTTCGGTTTTGATCGGGCGGGATTTGGCACAGGGGAGAGGATCAGTTGTTTTCTTCGTTTAGGAACAGATTTTTACCGTATTTGTTCAGCAGATAGCCGGCATTCTCCATGTCCAGCATCACATCCACACGCGTGCCGTCCGGAAGGTGATCCTCACCGGTGATCCGTCCGCGCTTGCGTACATCTCCCAGGCAGCTGTAGGCTGAATAGGGGATGAACAGGGAATAGCATTTTTCAGCTTCTCTCAGCTTTCCGGCAATAGCTGCCAGCAGTCTGTCCAGCCCTTTTCCTGACTTTGCGGAGATCTCAAAAGCACCCGGAATGACATCGCAGCGGCGCTCCAGATCACACTTGTTCATTACATGGATCCGGGGCTGTTCCGTGGCACCGAGTTCTTCCAGCACCTTTTCGACCACCTGATACTGAAGCGGCGTTTCGGGATTGGAGATATCGGACACGATCACCAGGATATCCGCCAGCGTGGCCTCTTCCAGAGTGGATTTGAAGGCTTCCACCAGGTCATGAGGAAGCTTTGAAATGAAACCGACAGTATCAGTCAGCAGGAATTCACCGCCGTCCGCCAGCTGCACCTTGCGGCTGGTGGCGTCCAGCGTGGCAAACAGCTGGTTTTCCACATACACGCCGGCGCCTGTCAGGGCATTCAGCAGGGTGGATTTTCCGGTGTTGGTATAGCCTACCAGAGCGACTGTGGGGATCTTGTTCTTTTCACGGCTTTTGCGGCGCAGATCACGCTGCTTCTGCAGCTGTTCCAGATCGCGCTTCAGCTCAGTGATGCGCTCCCGGATGCGGCGCCGGTCTATTTCCAGTTTGCTTTCGCCGGGGCCGCGCGTGCCGATGCCGCCGCCCAGACGGGAAAGGATCAGTCCCTGTCCGATCAGCCGGGAGGAACGGTATTTCATCTGAGCCAGAGACACCTGCAGTTTTCCTTCTCCGCTGCGGGCACGCTGGGCGAAAATATCCAGAATCAGAGTCGTCCGGTCGATGATCTTCACACAGGTGATCTCTTCCAGATTGCGGGTCTGTATGCCGGTGAGTTCATCATCCACGATGATCACATCCGCCTCGCAGGCCTGGGCGTCCAGCTGCAGACGCTGGGCTTTTCCGCTGCCGATATAGGTGGCGGTGTCCGGCCTGGTCTTTTTCTGCAGGATGCGGCCCACCACGACAGCGCCGGCAGTCTTTGCCAGCTCTTCCAGTTCATCAAGAGAGCGTTCGCTCTCAATGCCGATAAGAAGAGCCCGTTCCGCGCTGTCGGGCATTTCATCGGCGGAACTGTCCACCAGCCGTTCAGACTCGCTGATCTCATCCATCCAGCTGCAGCGTTTCAGCGTGCGGAAAGAAACGGGCCCGGCCAGTCTCAGCTGGCGCTGACCGTTTTGCATTTCGCCGGGGAAAGCGGCGCTGACGCCTGTGATCTGCCCGTCGGCGCTGACGCCCGCGGCGCAGATGCTGTCCAGCATCAGGCTTTTCAGGGCACTCAGATCCACATCGCTCAGCTCCGGATTCCCGCCCGGATGGGTATGAACACAGCGCACCCGGGAAAGACGCCGGGCGCTTCTGCGCATATGCCAGTCCTGCAGGGGAACAGAATCGGTATTGCCGATGGTGATATCCAGTATATCTCCCTCACGGCTGATATAAAGGCTGATCTCCCGGTTGATCCTGGCGCTGAAAGCAGCCACAAACTCCAGAATATCTCCGCGGATGTACTCATCCCGGTCCATACTCTCGCTGTAGAGTGCTTCCAGAGCTGCCAGATCTGTGTCCCGGATGCCTTCTATGTTTCCGTGGATCTCAGTCATTACAGTTCGATACCGGCCTTCTTGGCTTCTTCGGGATTATTCTTGATATAGTCTTCCACTGCGGCGTGAATGGCTTCCTCAGCCAGCAGAGAGCAGTGCATCTTTACAGGAGGCAGACCATCCAGCGCCTCAGCGACTGCTTTATTGGTCAGCGCAAGCGCGTCCTTCAGGCTCTTTCCCTTGACCATTTCGGTGGCCATGGAGGAAGTGGCGATGGCGGCGCCGCAACCGAAGGTCTTGAATTTGACATCCTGAATAATGCCGTCTTCCACCTTCAGATACATGCGCATGATGTCGCCGCATTTCGCGTTGCCCACGGTACCCACACCGTTGGCATCGGGGATCTCACCCACGTTGCGGGGGTTGGAAAAATGATCCATAACTTTTTCTGAATACATGATCGAATATCCTCCTGATCAGGTCGTTTTTTACATTTGACTGGTTCTTTCAGATGATGACCGCTTTACGGTCACTGATTGTTTTTGCTGATGAAGTCATCCCACATGGGGCTCATGGAACGCAGATTTTCCACGATGCCGGGCAGCACCTTCAGCACTTCATCCACATCGGCCTCCGTATTCCAGTCGGAAAGGCTCAGACGCAGACTGCCGTGCGCGATCTCGTGAGGCAGGCCGATGGCCAGCAGCACGTGGGAGGGATCCAGAGAACCGCTGGTGCAGGCGCTTCCGGAGGAAGCGGCGATGCCGGCCAGATCCAGCCGCAGCAGAAGGGCTTCGCCCTCGATGAACTGGATGCTCACATTCACATTGCCGGGCAGACGCTGCATGGGATGTCCGTTCAGGCGGGTGTAGGGGATCTTCAGGATGTTTTCGATGAGCCTGTCGCGCATCTGCATGATGCGCAGGCTCTTTTCCTCAATATTCTGCGTGGCCAGAGTGATGGCTTCGCCAAGACCCACGATGGCGGGCAGGTTCTCTGTGCCGGCGCGGCGTCCTCTTTCCTGGGCTCCGCCGTGCACGAAGCTTTCCAGCTTGGTGCCGGTGCGTACATACAGGGCGCCGATGCCCTTGGGGCCGTGGAATTTGTGGCCGGAAAGGCTCAGCATATCCACATTCCAGTCGTTCACATTCACGGGAACGGCACCGATAGCCTGTACAGCATCGCAGTGGAAGGGGATGCCGTGCGCATGGGCGATCTTTCCGATCTCGGGGATGGGCTGCAGCGTGCCGATCTCGTTATTGGCGGCCATGATCGAGATCAGGATGGTCTTGTCGGTAATGGCCTTTTCCACATCGGCGGGATCTACGCGGCCGTATTCATCCACAGGCAGATAGGTCACTTCAAATCCGTGCTTTTCCAGCCATTCGCAGGTGTGCAGGATGGCATGATGCTCAATGCTGCTGGTGATGATGTGGTTTCCCTTGTCCTGACGGGCAAAGGCAGATCCTTTCAGGGCCCAGTTATCGCTTTCACTGCCGCCGGCGGTAAAATAGATCTCATTGGGCTTGGCTCCCAGAGCGTCTGCCACCTTGCGGCGGGCTTCCTCAAGAGCCTTGCGGGCATCGCGACCGGTGGAATGAATGGAAGAGGCATTGCCGAAGCATTCCCCGAAATAGGGAAGCATTTTTGCCAGTACTTCGGGGGAAGTCGGAGTCGTTCCGGCGTTATCCATGTAGATACGGTTCATGATTATATCTCCTTCATGTTATTTTCCAGCATATCTTTCAGAGATATGGAGTTGAACAGTTTGTTGATGGAAGCGGTCAGGTATTCCCACACGCCTCTGGTGGGGCAGGAGGAGGACTTCGGACAGGGCACCGCGTCATCCGCGATGCAGTCGCTCAGGCTCAGTTTTCCCTCTGTGGCATCGAAAATATCACCTACAGTGATCTCCTCGGCGCTTTTTGCCAGCTCATAGCCGCCCTGAGCCCCGCGAACGGTTTTCACCAGCCCTGCACGCCGCAGACTGCCCAGCAGCTGTTCAATGTAGTTTTCCGGCAGCAGGATGTTCTGAGTGATGCCTTTCAGGCTCTGAGGACCGTCTCCGGCTTTCTGCCCCAGATAAACCATGGTGTACAGGGCGTATTTTCCCTTGGTGGAAAGCTTCATTCGACCCTTCCTTTCCTAAACCCGACAAAATCAATCGGGATTACGGTGCAAGTGTATCACGATGATGATGATGTGTCAAGCGGATAATCCATTTTCTTTTCCAAATAATGAATTGTACGAGGTCTTGCTCTTTCCTGGAAAACAAAGGAGTCAAATTAACTTTCAATTGCAATTCCGGCTTTTATGCGATATAATAATAATGGTTTTCATACAACATAAAAAGAACGGAATACAAAGGTAACAAAAAGCGAAAGGGAGTGAATGATTTGCGGCTTTTCATTTATCTTATGGCAGGAACTGCAGCAATGATTGCTGTGATGCTGTTCAGCGGAAGGTATTATCATTTGCCGGTCTGGAAAGGGATTGTTTCTGCAATCCTGCTGACTGCGGCTGGTTATGCCGGGGCAAAGGTAATGGCGTTTGTTGAAATGGGAACTTGGGACGGCAGGTCGTTTTACGGAGCACTTTTTTTGGCGCCGTGTTTGATGATTCCAGTCGCTTTACTTTTGAGAATCAAAATTCGGGAATTACTGGATCTGTGTGCGCCCTGTGAGTGTATCATGCTGGCTCTTTTGAAAGTGGATTGCGTTGTAAGCGGTTGCTGCTACGGAATCGTCCTTGGGAGACGGGAAGTGGAGGATGGATTCCAGGCTATCCGGTTTCCAAGCAAGATAACCGAATGTGTTGCGGCAATGATTCTAATGGTTGTTCTGATCCTCATATTGAAGAAAAAGAAGAATTATGGTCTGATTTATCCTTGGTATATGGTACTCTATGGAGCAAGTCGTTTCTGTCTGAACCTGCTTCGTGATACCGAACCATTTGTATGGATCCTTCCTGCAGGCAATTTCTGGTCATTGATTTCAATAACTATCGGCCTAATATGGATGCTTGTCTATAAAAAGTGGCAGAAAAAGAATAAAACTGAAATCAACCGGTAAATGGCATGAATATAAAGACCGTACTTTGAAACTTAATGGAATCATTGTACGGTCTGTTTTATTTTAATAACGAATGGTTCTCGGATAACAATGGTTAACTATTTTTGCCTGAATTTGTGACATTATGAAATGATGTTTTCTGTTTTCTCAAAAGATATATGCAATAACACAAATGAAACAAATATCTTCAAAATCGGAGATGAAGTACTGTAATGCCGAATGCTATTAATTAAAATACGAAATGTAATGTCGAGAAATATACGAAAACGTAATAACTCTGTAATAAATCAAATGACGAAAACATAGAAATTCCCTTTAGAACTGAATGCTGACTGTCCAGCTATATATGAACGGATGCATGAGATTTATTGGAGGAATGAGATTTGCTGACTGGTGTTGCTTTTTCATGCGATGATCCCCGTCTACAGCGGCTTTATGACAGTGCGGAAAGGAAAATGAAAGAAAATATCCGTGATTTTCAGGGCCGCAAGGTGCTGGTGGAAGGCGCGGGATATGAAAAGATCTGGCTGGAGACCCAGCCTATGGGCGGGGAGATGAACTATTTTCGTCATCCTGAAAGCGCGAAGAATAATATTATGTTCTTCATGGAGAACATGCGGGAAGATGGACGGATGCCCGGCAGTATTCAGTGCTCGAACGGGCGGATCATTCCGCAATATGACAAGCTGCAGGGCTTTTGTTTTGCCAGACCGGCATTGCGCCTGTATGATCTGCTGCTGGAGGAGGATGCCGCGGAAGGTACCGCAAAAGCCCCTGAATATCTGGAAAATCTCCGGTATTGTCTGGAAAAATTTGATGCTTGGCTTCATAAGACCAGAGACATCTGGCACACAGGTGTACTGGCCAGCTTCTGTGTATATGATACAGGAGAGGATAATGCCCTGCGGTACGGGGATGCTCCCTGCTATCATTTGCCGGATGAAGCGCCTTCCGGGTACAGTAATGTACCGATGATGAGCATGGATGTCACGGGATATTCTTATGCCTGCAGGGACACTCTGGCAAAGATCGCCGCCAGAACAGGCGATGCGGAAAAAGAAGCATTCTGGAATAAAAGAAAAAATGAAACTCGTGACGCCTTGATGAAAATTTTATGGAACAATGAAAAAAAGGCATGTTTTGACCGGTGGAAGGATGGAACGGTGAATCCTGTCCTTTGCCATAACACGATCCGGTGCATGTATTACGGCATCCTTCCGGCGGCAGCTGCCCGGGAATTTATACGTGCCCATCTCGGAAATGAGAAGGAGTTTGATACGCCTTATCCTGTGCCAAGTGTGGCGGTCTGCGACCCGCTTTTCCGCAATATCCCCGGAAACAACTGGAGCGGGCAAAGCCAGGCCCTCACCTGGCAGCGCCTTCTGGACGCGGAGGATTTTTATACTGACAGAACAGCGGTTAAAAGGCTGGCAGAAAGGATATTTGATACTGTTATTCTGAATGACGGCTTCTATCAGCAGTATGACCCGTTTACCGGACTTCACGGAGGAGGAACAGACGGCTATGGCCCTGCGATTCTGAGCGTTTTGCGCGCGTTTGACATGACGAGCGGCATTTGCAGAAGAGGCAATACCGTCAGTTTCAACACGAGAAAGGGATTGCTGTTTGAATGCACGATGGTCACGCCGCTTCATACATTCTCTCTGAAATGTGACGGGATCAGAGCTGAAGCAGATA
Organism: Clostridiales bacterium; assembly: GCA_017577285.1. GTDB lineage: Bacteria > Bacillota > Clostridia > Christensenellales > Aristaeellaceae > ZC3RG03. The sequence goes on along the minus strand of PITV01000070.1, from coordinate 2,332 downwards.
TGGATAACGGAAGGTCGATAATATCCTTCAACGCGGGTGAAGAAAGAAAACTGAAACCGGATATATAAACGGTCTGGATAATTAATGTACGGATGCAGTGTGAAGCGTATACGGACAATAAACAATATATGTCATGCCGGAAGCAATTCACATCGTCTTATGCGGGGGCTGCGAAACGGATGAACTTTGCATATCATCTTTCTGTAAAAAAGGATAAAAATGTCCGGATATCAACTCCGCAACAGCAAATTTGGTCTTTCTAATCATAACAGAAACATCAAAAGAACAGAAAACAGGAAATTCACTAATAAAATAAGGAAATACTATTTTGACACAAACATGTTTGGTTACAATGTTACAAACTCAAAATAAATAAAATGCAAAAGAAAAACAATAAGTAACCGGCATAAATCGCAAAAAATGAGATAAAAAGACCGGAAATACAAGAAAACAGCAACATTTGAGCGCCAAAAAACGAACATTTTGCGCGCGTTTCAGATGAATGTGCCTGTAATCCTTAACATTCCCGGACGGATATACTGTTTTTTGACGGAAAACATTTTTTCACGCAGATGTAACGATTTCTGCTGGAAGTTACAAAAAAAGTGACAAAAAGAAAAATATGTGCAATATTTTTCGGGAACAGGCTTTCAGATCGAACTGCTTATAGAATACAAAAGTGACAAAAAACAGACAGATAACGATTAATATTCAATTATAAACGCGACATAACGGCAAAAATGTGACATGACCGCTGAAGAAAAATTTTCACAAAAATATTGAAAAAGCACAAAAAAAAGTATAATGTAACTGGTGATGTAACCACCATCCGCTATAATATCGATGTAGCCTTGGGTTAGGTATACCCAGATACAGCCCTGGAAGAAAGGAAAACGCCGGCAACATGAAACTAAGAGCGTCTGATGCGATAGCATTCCTCGCGATTATCATTGTGATCGTGGCACTGAGCGCCTATGCTTTGGCTGCTACGATCAGCGAGGGAATACGCGTAATGAATGAGCCGGTGGAAGTAAAGATTTCAGCGCTGAACGGCAACAAGGTCAAAATAGGCGATGTTGTCACATTGTGTGCCAACCTGGGGGGCGTCAAAAGCCGGTACAATCTCAGATGGGAAACAGACGATGGAAACGGAGTATGGAGAGAGATCACGGAGGAAGAGGGAACAATCTCCGCGGATGGTCTCCTGTATGCTTTCCGGATATCCAATGAGAACAGGAACAACAAGTACCGGGTGCTGATGACTGTCAACTGAAACTGATCAGCAAAAATGACCAAAGCAACTGGACACTGCAAAAAGCTATGCTACCCGAAAAGGAGTGACCGGAATGAAAAAGAACTATGGTAACTGGATCGTATTCGTAGGCCTGCTGGTGCTCGTACTGATCGCCCTGGCCGGCGCTGATGATCTGAACCCTGACAAGGACACACAGTATATGTCCAATCAGGTGAACATCATCATCACGGATGACGAAGCGGAGGAGGTCGTGCCTGACGGCGAGGAGATCACGGCAGATGCGACAGCGGATGTCCTCGGGGAGGAAGCCGGTGAAACGGCTGCTGAAACGGAAACGGCGCCCGAGACCGCGGATGAAGTTCCTGCGGATGAGATCCCTGAAGCGGATGAACAGACCGCTGAGGAACAGATCCCCGGAGAATTCGTTGCAGAAATCGCTGAAGATGCCGGAGAGGACGAAGCAGAGGAAGTGAATGAACTTTCCGAAGCAGATGCCGGGATTTCTGATGAAGAGATCGCGGAAGAGCCTGCCGGTGAGCTTCCTGAAGAACTTGCTGAGGAGCCTGCCGGAGAGGACAAGGAGATCTCTGCCGTGATCCCTGAAGAGGAAGTCGAAGAAGAGAACAGCGATGAAACTCCGGCCATCACAGTGTACATCAGGAAAGTCACTGTTGTGTATGAGCAGGATCGTCTGGACAGCGACCGCCTCACCACGCTTCCTGAGGGAATCGAAGTGGTGCTGGTCGAGGACAAGGGCGATTGGCTGGCCGTTGAGACCGCTGCCGGTATTGGCTACATTTATACAATAGAAGAAGATGAACAGACTCCCGCCGAAGAGATCGAGGTGGAAGTGATCGCGGAGCCCGAAGCGACCGCCGATGAGATCCCCGCCGAAGAGATCGAGGTGGAAGTGATCGCGGAGCCCGAAGCGACCGCCGATGAGATCCCCGCCGAGGAGATCGAGGTGGAAGTGATCGCGGAGCCCGAAGCGACCGCCGATGAGATCCCCGCTGAGGAGATCGAGGTGGAAGTGATCGCGGAGCCCGAAGCAACCGCCGATGAGATCCCCGCTGAGGG
>PITV01000006.1 GCA_017577285.1 Clostridiales bacterium | reverse complement strand
GTTGCTGTCATCAAAGGCGTAGGTGACCTGCACCTTCATCTTGCCGGGGAAGCCTTCCTCTCCGTCATGGGAGAAATAGGTCAGGAGCACGGCATCCTCCGTATCGCCTTCCAGGATCTCGCCCTTCCACCACTTCTTGTCAAAGCCCTCGCGGCCGCCGTGAAGCGTGTTCTTTCCGTCATTGGGGAACAGGGTGTAGGTCTCGCCGTTCAGAGTGAAGCAGGCGTTGCCGATGCGGTTGCCGAAACGGCCAATGGTGGCGCCGATGCTTCCGTTGGGCTTCTCATAGGCAGCCAGCGTGTCAAAGCTCAGGTTCACATCGCGCATCTTTCCGTCTTTATCGGGCACGATAACGCTGAGCAGATGAGCGCCGTAATCCAGCACGCTGACGGAAGCGCCGCTCTTGTTGGTGAGGGTGTAAAGCGTCATAGGACGGCCGATCATATCGATGCCGAAGCTTTTCGTCTTGATGCTCATATTCTTTCTTCCTTTCGTTCATCATCCCCCGGAGGGGATCCTTGATCATATTGTACAACCCCTGAGGGGAATTGTCAAAAGGCCGCAAGGGTTTTTCCGGTCTTTTCGCGGTTTTTCACAGAGCGTTCCCTCACCCGCAGGGAAGCGTTTCCGCCGTTTCCTCCAACAGGCCCAGATCCCACAGCAGACTGCTGGTGAGATACTTGTCACGGATCTCCCGGCTGCCCAGGAGCGCGTCCACCGTGTCCTTCCGGCTGAGGCCCAGATCCGCGGGTGTCAGGGGCATGCCGCAGGATGTCATCAGGCGGTATACCGTGTCCCGGGAGGGCAGTTCCTCACTGATGATCCTTCTTATCAGTTCCCAGTTCTCCGTAATGGTCTTCAGGTGCGCCTCCTGCGTTTCAGGCCGGTTCTTTCCCACCGTTTTCTCAAGACCGATCACGAATCCGCTGACAGGTCCGAAGATATCCTTCATCCTCTCTTCCCACTTTACCTGGGAAAAGGCCTGCATGGCAAGGCGGGCTTTTCCGGCATCCGGCTTTTCCATATCCAGCATATGCTCATAGATCCACAGCGTCAGCAGGGTACCCGTTCCCACCTGGATGCCGTGCAGATCGGAAGGCTCCCCCCGCTGCAGCGCCTGCATTTCCCACATGTGGCTGAAATAATGCTCCAGCCCGCTGGCGGGACGGCTGATTTCGGCAAATGCCATGGAAATGCCGCTGATGACCAGTCCTTCCAGCACCGCTTTCAGCGCCCCGGGATCCCGTTTCATCAGCCCGCCGGCGTGATCCACGATCTTTTTCAGGCACGCCCTTACCATGCCGGCGATCTCCTCACAGTAGGGATCGCCGTGCACCAGATGGCTGATGCGCCATTCGCAGACCGAAACATATTTGGCCAGCATGTCCCCCAGGCCCGCCTGCAGCATCCTGTCCGGCGCTGTGGCGAGGATATCCGTATCCGCGATGATGGCCTCCGGGCAGGCATTGTACAGGCTCACCTTGATATGATCCCGGATCATGGAGGCGGAATTGGAGCAGTATCCGTCCATGGAGGGCGCTGTGCACACCACCATGGACGGCAGCCGGCAGGCGTGGGCGACCACCTTGCAGCAGTCATTGATGACGCCGCTGCCCACCGCCAGGATCACATCGCAGGCGGGGTCGACCGCCATAGTCAGCGCGCCGACAGCGTACTCATCGGGCTCCATCTTGCCATTTGTTTCGGGGAAAACGAAATCGGTGTGAGGAATGCCCGCCGCGTCCAGCACGCCGCGCACGGCATCTCCCGCCGCCTTTTGAGTATTGGCATCCATCACCACCATGGGGTGCTTTCTTCCGCGGTCTTTCATCGCTTCCGGCAGCAGGGATATGACGCCCTGCCCGGCCTTGAAATACTTCAGGCCGCAGGAGTGGACCTTTCCGCAGGAGCAGGGGATCCCGCCCTCCCGGATCAGTTCCTCCACCGTCATCTCACTCAGATGCTTCTGCATAACTTCCATTTTTTCTCCTTTATGTCGCGCCCAGCTTGTATACATCCTTCAGTGCGGGATAGATCTGCTGATACAGCCGGCGGGTATTCCGGCACAGTCTCACGCTCTCCGGTACCGGGTAATGCTGTTTTTCAGTTCTCAGCGCCCCCAGCGCCTCCTCCGGCGAAGCGAAAACGCCGAGCCCCAGCCCCGCGATCAGCGCCGCGCCGTAGGCACCGCCCTCCTCAGCTGCGGAAACCGTGCGCACAGGCAGATCAAAGATATCCGCCTGCATCTGCAGGAACACGCTGCTGCCGGCGCCTCCGCCGGAGGCCACCGCGCCGGAGACCTCAGTAAAGGATCTGTAGATATCCACGATCTGCGACAGCGAGAACACGATGCCCTCCATCACAGCCCTCACGATATCGCACTGCCGTGTATTCAGGCTGAGGCCGTAAAGCACGCCCCGGGCGTCCGGATCTGGATAGGGGCAGCGCTCGCCCGAAAGATAGGGAGCGAACACCACGCCGTTGGCCCCCGGCGGCGACTGGAGCGCTATCTCACCCAGCAGGTCATAGGCGTTCCTGCCCTCCCTGGCGGCCCGCTCCTTCACATCCGCGGCCAGCTGATCCCGGAACCACCGGAAAGCGCCGCCGGCTGTCTGCGTGGCGCCGAAGCTCATATAGGATCCGGGAGTCACGGAGCAGAACATCTGCAGCTTTCCGCCGGGATTGACCGTATACTCCTCGAACCCCATGGAAACATTGCCCGATGTACCGATAACGGTGCCCACCGTTCCGGCTTTCAGAAGGCCGGAGGCAAAGCTCTGCACCACGGCGTCTCCGCCGCCGGCGAAACAGGGGGTGCCGGGAAGCAGCCCCGTGAGCTCCGCCGCCTCTTCCGTAACGCTACCGGCGTGATCCACAGATTCGACAACGGGCGGGAATACATCCTCATCCAACCCCGCGGCACGGATCAGTTCCCGGCACCAGCGGCGGTTCTTCGTATCAAAGAAGCCCGTCCCGGAGGCCTCCGAGGCATCGGTCAGGATCTCACCGGTCAGCCTGAACCTCACATAATCCTTGGGACACTGGAAGGCGGTCATGGCGGCATAATGCTCCGGCTCCACCTGCTTGAGCCACAGCAGCTTTCCGCCGGTATAGCCTGTGAGCATCACATTGTTGGTCATGCCGGTCAGGGCTTCCCGCCCCCCGGCCAGCGCCTCGATCTCATCGCACTGGGCCTGTGTGCGCTGATCGCACCACAGGAACGGTTTGCGTATCACGTTCCCCGCCCGGTCCAGCGCCACCAGGCCGTGCATCTGCCCGGAAAAGGAAACGCCGTCAATATCCGCGGCGCTGATGCCGGGCGTATCCAGCAGCTGCCGGATGCCCTCAAACGCCGCGCGCGCCCAGTCGCCGGCATCCTGCTCCGCCCAGCCGGGCCGGGGCGTTTCAAGGGGATAGGAGCGGCTCGCCGCCGCCCTCACTTTTCCAAGCCTGTCCACCAGGACGCACTTGGCGGATGATGTGCCTATATCAATGCCCAGCAGATACATTTTCTCTCTCCTTGTGTTCACGCGCATATTCACGCGGCGCCGCCGTTCCCGTGCCTGCCGGAGGAAACATCCGCGTCCCGCAGGCAGGCCGCTCCCGCGGTATTTCTGTTCCTTCCGTTTTTATCATTATATCAAAACGGACCCGCATTATCAATCATTTCGCAGGGGACAAAGCGCAGATTTTTACCGGCGGGATGAGCGGATCATCCGCTTCCGGACACAGTTCCTCTTGACATGTCAGGCCGCGGAATATACAATCTTGACAGGATCCGAATCCATATATAAAGAGGTCAGAATGATGAAATTCAAAAAAACTTATCCCAATTATTTCTCCCTGATCGGCATTTCCGATGAGGAAGCGGCCCAGCGCGTGGCGGACACCTTCAATACCATGTTCTTTGATGAAGAGGAAAAGATCTGGCACGATGTGGATGCCGACAGCGCCTGCCTGGTGGATACCGGCAACATCGACGCCCGCACGGAGGGCATGAGCTACGGCATGATGATGTGCGTGCAGCTGAACAGACAGGATCTGTTCGACAAGCTGCTGCGCTTCTCCCTTCGCTATATGCGCATGAGCGAGGGCAAGCACGCCGGATACTTCGCCTGGTCTACAAAGCTGGACGGAACGAAGAACGCCTGGGGGCCCGCCCCCGACGGCGAGGAGTATTTCGCCGCGGCCCTGTTCATGGCGGACGCACGCTGGAAGAGCGATGAATTCGATTACGCGGGACTGGCCCGGGATATCCTGCGCCACTGCGTGCATCAGTCGGAGATGGTAGAGGGCGGCTTTGACATGTGGGAAAAGAAGAACCACTATATCAAGTTCGTTCCGGAAACCGCGTGGACCGACCCCTCCTATCACCTGCCCCACTTCTATGAACTGTTCGCCCTGCTGGCCGATGAGGAGGACAGGGAATACTGGAAGAAAGCCGCGAGAGCCAGCCGGGCGTATATCGCGCTGGCGGCTGATAAGGAAACGGGACTGTCTCCCGAATACGCCGAGTATGACGGCACGCCCCGCTACTTCGCGAAGAAAAACTTCCCCTTCTTCTCGGACGCCTACAGGGTATCCTCCAACATCGCCCTGAACCACATCTGGTGCGGGGAGTGCAAAAAGCTCAGTGAGATCGAGTTCCGCCTTCAGCAGTTCATGAAGACCCATCCCGGATGCATGGAAAAAGCCTGCTCCCTGAAGGGCGATCTGTTTGACGAGCCCGTCATGCATCCCGTTGGTCTGCTGGCCACGCTGGCCGCAGCCTCCGCGGTGACGGGAGACACGGAATATCTTCAGAAATTCTGGGATACGCCTCTGCGCAAAGGCGTGCGGCGCTATTATGACAACTGCCTGTATCTGTTCGCCATGATGATGCTTTCCGGCAACTACCGGGTATACCTGCCGGAGGAAGCGTAAAGTGGACAGCAGAGAACTGACCGCGGCCATCAGCAGCTGTATCATCTCGCAGGTGCCGCAGGTGCAGTATGCCCCGGCAGATGTGGAAAAAGCCCTGAAGAGCTACACAGCGGATGAACTGCAGCTGCTGCGGGACGCGGGCTGGCTGACAGATGATTTCGAATGCTTCTACGTCATTCACCGGTTCCTTTCGCAAAGCGGCTTTATGGACATGGCGGATGACCGTTTTCTGAACGAAACCTTCCGTCTGGCGAAAAAGCTGGACGCCGGTGAGTTCAGAAAGGATCCGTACCTGACAGCGCTGAAGATCCCGGAGGCAAAGGCAGGCAATTTCACCCTGACCCACGCCTCCTATGACCGTGGCGAGCTGCTGCAGTATGACATGCCGGATATCCGGAAAAGCACCGTTGTGCCGAAGCTGGCGTTCTTCACGGAAAAGGTGACCTTCCCCGCCGTCTATGAAGGGGATATGCCCTGGGTGAGCGTATGCCCCAGCGAGATACGCTCCATGGGGCCCGATGTGGAGTTGGCGCACGGAAAATGCCTGGTGCTGGGGCTCGGGCTGGGATGGTACCCCTTCATGATCTCAAATCTGGAAAAGGTGAGCAGCGTGACGGTCGTTGAACTGAGCCGGGAGATCATTCATCTGTTCACTGAAAACATCCTGCCGCAGTTTCCGAACAGAGAGAAGATCCGCATCATTCATGCCGATGCCTTCGATGTGCTGGAAAAGACCGTTCCGGGCGAGTACGATTTCTGTTACGCGGATATCTGGGAAAGCCAGGTGGACGGGGCAAGGCATTACAGGCGCCTCCTGCCCCATATGAAGCGCCTTTCCGGCACCGGATTCCGCTGCTGGATCGAAGATGAGATCCGCTGGTGGATCGAACAGGAAGAAGACTGAAATAAAGAATACAAAAGACCGTTCCGCTCCTGAATGGATCGCGAACGGTCTTTTTTCTGTTGTCTTCACTGATCGCCGGGCCGGAAACCGGGCCGCCGGCCTCCCGTTTATCTTCTGAACCAGCCGGCATAGCCCATCAGCAGGTCCGCCACCGCCATGGCGGTGATGAGCGCGGTCTCTGCGATCAGCAGGATCACAAGCCTGCTGTTCTTTTTTCTCTGCCGGCTGATCTCCGCCTTCAGATCCTGCACCTGCCGCTCCCTGTCCTCCTTCTCCAGAGCCAGTGCCTCCGCGTGAGATTTCCTGATCTCCTGCAGGCTGTCTTTGTACTGCTCCCTCAGCTGGGACGCGTAATTCTGGTGCACATTGCGAAAACGGTCCAGCTGCCGGTCATACTCGCTGTCCAGATCGCTCTTCTGGCGGTCCAGCGCCTCCTGTGTGGCCGGTGATACCGTTTTCGCGGACTTCTGTTTTGTATTTTCAACAGTCTTTTCCGTTTTTTCTCCGGTTTCTCTGCCCTGCAGGAAGCCGGTCAGTTTTTCACACAGTTCGTTTGCCGCGACCGCGTCCGTCTCATCGTCCTTCGCCAGCGCCAGCAGTTCCTCCACCCGGAAGCCCATGGCCTCCGTCAGGTCACAGATGCCGAAAAAGCCCGGTTTCTGCACGCGGGCATACAGAAGATTGTTGAGCGTATCCACCGTCAGTCCTGTCTCGTCGCTCAGTTCGCCGATGCTTTTCCCGCTCATTTTCTGCATGCATTTGAGGATCTTCGCGAGCCGCTGGTTGTTCATGGGATCCCTCCTGAAAATACATAAAAAACTTTTGTTTTGTACAGTTCCTGTACACGGCGCAAAAGTGCTACATTACGGCCGGAAAAGGGCGGCAGCCGCGATGCGGAAGACGGCTGCCCGTCGCTCTCCGGCATCATTATACACAAAAACCGGTCCATTACAATACCGGTTTCAAAAAGGAGGTCATACCATGAGCAATGAGATCCAAACCCTGCTGAACGATCAGATCACCTGCGAGCTGTATTCCGCGTACCTGTACCTGGACTTTTCCCTTTATTTTGAGGAGGAGGGCCTGCCGGGATTCTCCCACTGGTACCGGGTGCAGGCCGGTGAGGAGCAGCAGCACGCCCTGCGCATCATCCGTTTTCTGCAGGATACCGGCGCGCACATCACCCTTTCCCCCATCGGGAAGCCCGATGCCGATTTCATGGATCTGATGACGGTGATCCGCATGGCGCAGGAGCATGAAAAGTATGTGACCGGGCAGATCCTGCGTCTGTGCCGGGCGGCGGACGGCGCGGCGGATTACACCACCCTGCGCTTTCTGGACTGGTTCGTGAACGAGCAGCGGGAGGAAGAGAAGAACGCCGCCGCCATGTGCTCCCGTGCCGCGCGGTATACGGAAAGCGAGGCCGGTCTGTATCTGCTGGACCGGGAACTGGCCAAACGGGGGGAGGAATGAGCATGACGAATATGATCTTTTATGTCTGCCCCGTGTGCGGCAATATCCTCGGCACCATCCGCTCCTCCGGTTTCACGCCCGTCTGCTGCGGCCGCGTCATGCAGATCCTGCAGCCTGACAGCACCGACGGCGCAGTCGAAAAGCATGTGCCCGTCCTTATCGAAGAGGAGGATCACACCCTGCGGGTGAAAGCGGGAAGTCTTCCCCATCCCATGTCTGAGGAGCATCACATCGAATGGATCCTGCTGCGCACCAGCCGCGGCAATTACAGGAAGGTGCTGCTTCCCGGCGACGCGCCCGAAACGGTATTCCGTCTGACCGGGGATGAGTACCCCGTGGAGGCCATGGCATACTGCAACCTTCACAAGCTGTGGAAAGCTTCACTCCCGCCGGCGGACTGACCCTGTCAGCCGCGGACAGGTCGATATAGATGAAGGGGATCGCGGTCTCCCTCTGCCGCGATCCCCCGATCTTTTGCTGTTTCACCTGTATTCAGGGCACGCTGTTCCTCATTCTCCGTCCACGATCATCCGCGCCACATACACGCCGCTGGCGGAGGCATGGCTGAGCGAATGGGTGACGCCGCTTCCGTCGCCGATGACATACAACCCCTTATGACAGGTCTCCAGATGCTCATCGATGCTCACCTGCATGTTGTAGAACTTCACTTCCACACCGTAAAGCAGGGTGTCATCATTGGCGGTGCCGGGAGCGATCTTGTCCAGCGCGTAGATCATTTCAATGATGCCGTCCAGGATGCGCTTGGGCATCACCAGGGAAAGATCGCCCGGTGTGGCCGTGAGGGTGGGACGCACGAAACCGTCCCCGATGCGGTCCTCCGTGCTGCGGCGGCCGCGGATCAGATCACCGAAGCGCTGCACGATAACGCCGCCCCCCAGCATGTTGGAGAGTTTTGCGATGGACTCGGCATAGGCGGTGGAATCATTGAAGGGCTCGGTGAAATGCTTGGCCACCAGCAAAGCGAAATTGGTGTTCTCGGTATGCAGCTCCTCGTCCTCATAGCTGTGACCGTTCACCGTGATGATGCCGTTGGTGTTCTCGTGCACCACCGCCCCGTGGGGATTCATGCAGAAGGTGCGCACCAGATCCCCGTATTTTTCGGTGCGGTACACGATCTTGCTCTCATACAGTTTGTCCGTCAGATGCTCGAAGATCTGGGCGGGCAGTTCCACGCGCACGCCGATATCCACCCGGTTGGAGCGGGTGGGGATCTCCAGCTCCCGGCACACCTTCTCCATCCATTTGCTGCCGGAACGGCCCACGGAGATGACGCACTTTTTGCAGGTGTGGGACTCCCCGCCCGCCAGCACGGTAAACCCGTTTTCCGTCTTTTCGACCGTTTCCACAGGCGTGCGGAAGAAGAAGGTCACCCTGTCCTTCAGCTGTTCATACAGATGCTCCAGCACCACATAGTTCTTATCGGTGCCCAGATGGCGCACGGAAGCATCCAGCAGATACAGTTTGTTCTGCATGCACAGTTTCTTGATATCGCTGTCGGCGGTGGAATACAGCCTGCTGCCCGCGCCGCCGTTCGACATATTGATATCATCCACATATTTCATCAGCCGGATGGCCTCATCCCTGCCGATATATTCATGCAGGGTGCCGCCGAACTGATTGGTGATATTGTATTTGCCGTCCGAAAAAGCTCCGGCGCCGCCGAAACCGTTCATCACGGCACAGGTGGGACAATGAGCGCAGCTCTTCACCTTCACGCCGTCAATGGGGCATTTTCTCTTGTCCAGCGGATTGCCCGCCTCGAATACGGCGATCTTCAGCCCCTTATTTTTATGCACCAGTTCCCACGCGGTAAAAATACCGCCCGGACCGGCGCCGATGATGATGACATCCCAGTCCATGCAAATAGATCCTCCGGTATGAACTTTGCAAAGAACTCTCTTTGCAATTCATTATACAAGATTTCACGCCCGTTGGCAAGAAGGCGCCTGTCCTTTTTATGTTTGACAACCGCTCCCCCGGAGTTCATAATAGCAGGCGGAAGGAAGTGTGATCCATGCCTGATGAGAAAACAGAAAGACCGCAAGGGAACGTGAAAAAGCCCGTTCCGCGCCCCGCCGACCGCGCCCGCAGGGAACAGGACTGGGCGGACAGGGATCCCGGCGAAAGCAGGGAAACGCCCGCGCGCCAGACCTACCGGGACGGCAGCGCGATCAGCGAATGCTGGAATCCGGGAAAATACTGATATGCCGTTATACAGAAAACCGGCAGGGCAGCCCCTCAAAGGCTGACCTGCCGGTCTTTTATACTGTCAGATCACAGGGTGTCCGCCAGTCTGATGAATTCATCGATCTCATCCACATACACCTTCAGGGCGCCGCGCCAGAAATCGACACTGCGCACATCGATGCCCACGGAAGCGGCCACATCGGCCACCTTCATGCTGCCGCAGGAACGGAGCAGCTTGTTGTACTTGGGCACAAAGGCTTCGCCCTCCGCCTGATACTGGGCAAACATGCCGGTGCCGAACAGCTGACCAAACGCATAGGGGAAGTTGTAGAAATTGAGGCCGGAGAAGTAATAGTGGCACTTGCAGGCCCACATGTAGGGATGACGGATCTCCTTGTCCAGACCGTCGCCGTAGCTCTGCTCCTGGGCATCCAGCATCAGGGCGCACAGCTCCTCGGGAGTGGCGTTATGGGTCTTCTTTCCCTCGATCACGGCGCTTTCAAACAGGAAGCGGCTGTAGATATCCACCATGGTCTGGGTGGTCTCCATCAGGTTGCCTTCCAGCAGGCTGAAGCGCTCCGCCGGAGAGGCCTCCTTCATGGCGGCATGAGCCAGCAGGGTCTCGTTGAAGATGGAAGCGGTCTCCGCCAGCGGCATGGGCGCGCCGGTCATCATGAAGGGCAGGCCCTTCATGCAGCGGTTGTGCCAGGCATGGCCCAGTTCATGGGCGATGGTGGATACATCGGAGAAGCTGCCGGCGAAATTGGTCAGCACGCGGCTCTGATCCAGAAAATGCAGGCCGGAGCAGAAAGCGCCGCCGCCCTTGCCCTCACGGGGGAACATATCGATCCAGCGGTTGTCAAAGGCGTGAGCGATGAATTCGCCCATCTCGGGGCTGAACTTGCTCATCTCAAAGACCAGCTTTTCCCTGGCCTGTTCTACGGTATATTCCTTCGGCTTGGTCTCACCCTTGCTGAGAGGGGCAAACAGATCATAGAAGGGCAGTCCGTCCTTATGACCCAGCAGTTCGCCTTTCTTGCGCAGATAGCGGCGGAAGTCAGGCAGCGCCTCACGGATGGCCTCCCACATGGCGTCCAGGGTCGCCTTATCCATATTGCTGTCTTCGAGGGTCTTATCCAGCACGGTGTCGAAATGCTCCGCCTCGATCATGGTGAGAGCCTCGCCCTTGATGGCGTTCAGACAGGCAGCCATGGGGATCTCGATCTTTTTGTAGGAAGCGATCTCCGCCTCGTAGGCATCCTTGCGGACGGCGGGATCGGGATCATACGCCATGGCACGCACAGCGGCCAGGGGCAGGCTCTGTCCCCGGTAGTCCACCATGTGAGTGGCGTCCAGACGGTCCCGCAGGTTGGAGAAGGCGTTTCCGCCGTTCAGGCTCATCTTCAGCAGCCAGGGATGGATCTTCTCATCCGGAATATGGGCGGCCTGCTCGGCGGTGCTGAGCAGGGCAAAGTCGAAGGCCTGCAGTTTTTCAGAGGACGCGATCACGTCCTTCAGGTTTTTGATGCTGCCGATATAGCGTCCCGCGGCGGCGGACACGATGCCCTCCCGCACGCTCAGCGTCTCCAGACGGTCCATCATCTGCAAGGCGGCGGCATTGGTGGCTTCAACGGAAAGGGTGAGGTTGGCAAAACTGCCCAGTCTTTCCGAAAGGCGGAACCCGTCCTCGGCGGCGTCACAGTAGGCTTCCAGCTTTTCCCTGTCGCCCATATCGGCGGCCAGCAGCGCCTCCACCCTGTCCAGACCCTGTTCAAGCGCGGTAAAGTCTTCCTCGATGCGGCTGTCCTCAAAGCTGTCATAAAGAACGCTCAGATCCCATGTATAGTCCATATCATTTCTCCTTCTCATCTTTTATCAAACAAACAGTGCCCGCGAGGCACTGTTTGCAATATATCTTTTACAATGTATAGCGCGATACCCGGCGGCTCTGTCAGAACCCGCGGCCCTTAACGGCGGCCAGACAGGTCTCCTTGCTTTCATCCAGATGGTGCTGCATCAGTTTCTTGATGCCTTCCAGATCACGGTTCTTCAGCAGCTCCACCATCTCGTGATGCTCCTGATGGGCCTTGCTGCGGCGCACGATGCTGGCGATGGTGACGGCGGAGAAGCGGATGATATATTCCTCCTGGCTGTCGATCACGCGCAGGATGCGGCGCTTGTCGCTCAGATGCTCGATATATCCGTGGAACTGACGGTTGTAGACGGCCAGCTTTTCGGCGTCTTCCGCGTCCTGAGCCACATCCATATCCTTCAGAATGGCGTTCAGTTTATCGATATCCTCATCGGTAACACGTTCGATGATGGAGGGCAGGATCAGCATCATCATGGCATTGCGGATGGTGAAGATCTCGTCGATATCCTCCAGCGTGAAGGCGCGCACCACAACGCCGCGGTGCAGCACATATTCCACCAGACCGTCGCGTTCCAGCTTGCGCAGCGCCTCGCGAAGAGGGGTGCGGCTGATATGCAGCTGCTCGGCATACAGGGTCTCCACGATGCGGCTGCCGGCAGGGATCTGCCCGGTAATGATCGCGTGCTTCAGTGTTTCATAAGCGGTATCCCGGATCGGCCGGTTTTCAAGACTGGGATCAAAAAAGGTCTGGCTCATAAGTATCCCTCCGATAAGAATTCTTACGCAGTATATTTTAAACTCTTCCGGGCCGCATGTCAAGAGATTGTTTTTATTTTGTATTCAGATTGTATACAAAAATTTCAGCCGCGGAAAGGGAAGAAAACCGTTAACACATCCGTAATATGTATGAAAGCCGCGGGGCTTGAATGATGAACCGGAGGTACACTTTCATGAAGACATTGCTTTCCATCCTTCTCTGCGCCTGTGTCATCCTGGGCGTGCTGGTCTCTCCGGAGATCCTGTTCGCGCTGTGATCAAACGCTGAAACCGGCGCCGGATACGCGGCTGACCGGCCGCGAAAACAACATTTTACTTGACATTTCCGCAAATTGAGCGATAATAGATAAGAAGCGGAAAACATCACGTTTCCCGGTTCGATTTCTTTGAAAAGAGGGATAATACAATGGCAGATAACAAACTGAAAAACCTGATCCACGGCACCACGGATCACGCGGGTGAGTGCACCGCGGAAGATATCGAAAAGAACAAGCTGATGGGCATCCTTTGCTACATCTTCGTTCTGTGGCTCATTCCTCTCTTTGCCGCCAAGGATTCCAGGTATGCCAGGTTCCATGTCAACCAGGGCATCATCCTGAGCATCATCGATGTGGTCGTCTATATCCTCGGCAAAGTCCTGGGCGCGCTCATCGGCTGGATCCCGTTCATCGGCTGGACCGTCGGCGTCATCACCGGCATCCTGGGCCTTGCCTGCTTTGCCTATACCGTACTGGGCATCTACAATGTCATTAAGGGCAACGCAAAGGAACTGCCTTTCATCGGCCGCTACACCATCGTGAAGTAATGAGGTAAACACGCTCATCCGCTCCCCAGCTCAGGCCGGGGAGTTTTTTATCCCCCGGCGGAGGATGTGACAGGGAACCGCCTGCACGGTACCGCGGCCGGGAAATTCAGGAGGAGACCATGAAAAAGATCCGTTTGCTGTGCGCAGCGCTGCTCGCTGTTTCCATGTTCCTGTGTCTTTCACCCGCCGCCCCGGCGCAGGAAGAGGCAGCCGCCGGGAACCGTATCCTGGTACAGGGTCATGCCAGTCTCAGGATCACCACGGCCGAAGGCAAAGTCATCTACATCGATCCCTATACCGGAGACGGATACGACCTGCCCGCCGATCTGATCCTTGTCACCCATGATCACAGCGATCACAACCGGACGAAGCTGATCAAAAACCGGAACGAAGGCTGCCGCACCATCACCTGGAAGGAAGCGCTGAAGGACGGCATCCACCAGACCTTCGATCTGGGCTGGGTGAAGGTCGAGGCAGTGGAAGCCGGGAACAACCGGAATCACGATATCCGGCGCTGTGTGGGCTATATCCTCACTTTCAGCGACGGAAAGACCCTGTATGTCTCCGGCGACACCTCCACCACAGACCAGATGGCATCCCTGGGGGAAAGGCAGCTGGATTATGCCTTCTTCTGCTGTGACGGCACCTACAACATGGGGATGGAAGAGGCCATGGCATGCGCAGCGCTGGTGAACGCCCGCGTCAGCATCCCCTATCACCCTGCTGCCGATCAGGCATTCATTGAAAAATACGGCGACCGTGTGCCGGAGGGATGCCTGCTGATCACAGCGGGGACCGAATTCACCATGGAATAAGCACAGAGAAACAGAAGAGCCCTGCAGGAACTGACTTTAAGAACACCCCCCCGGAACTTGTAAAAATTCCGGGGGCCTTTATTCCTTCTCCCCGGTACTATTGCGGATCGGACCGCGAACGGATATAATATTAGAACAAGAGCATGAAGGCGGTGAGAAAAGGTGCAGCGGCTGCTGGGAGAGATCCGGAGGGCGGATCAGGAATGGGGGCTGATCCCTGAAGGCGCGAAGGTGGCGCTGGGCGTATCCGGCGGCAAGGACAGCATGGCCATGCTGCTGCTCCTGAGCGCGTACAGGCGCGTAAAAGCCTTCTCCCCCGTAGTGCTGACGCTGATCCCGGACGCGGAATGGGACTGTTCTCCCGTCAGGGAACTCTGCGACCGGGAGGGCATCCCCTTTTTCGCCGTGGGAGACGGATACATGAACATCGTCCGCCAGAGCGACAGGCCCTGCTCCCTTTGCGCGAGGGTGCGCAGAGGAACGCTGGTGAGATATGCCAGAGAGCACGGATGCGACCGTCTGGCCCTGGCTCACAACAGGGATGACATGCTGGAAACGCTTATGATGAATTCCCTCCGCTGCGGAAGGATCGACACCATGCGGCCCGCCGCCCTTATGGAGCGGGAGGGCGTCACCGTGATCCGCCCCCTGATCAATGTGAAGGAACAGCAGCTGGCGCGTCTGTGCCAGAGGGAGCATCTGGTGATCTGCAAAAATCCCTGTCCCTATGACGGTCACACCGGACGGCAGGAAATGAAGGAACTGCTGGAAAAACTGGAAAAGCAGATCCCCGGGGCCGGCGACAGCCTGACTGGCGGGGCGCTGGCGCTGTTCGCGGAGAGTGCCGGACAGAATGAATAAACCGACAGACCGAAGCGATAACACCTCCGGACAAAAGTACAAGGAGCATACATGCCACAGGAACTGCAGCTGACAATTGAAGAGACCGTGTTCCGCAATGAAGAAAACGGCTACTCCGTGCTTACCGGCCGGAACGGCCGGGAGGAAGTGACGGTGGTAGGCATCCTTCCCCCTCTCGCCCCGGGCGAGCAGGCCGTGTTCGAAGGGGGCTATATTTCCCATCCCCAGTACGGGAAGCAGTGGAAAGCCACCTCCTGCAGGATCCAGAAGCCGGATACCATGCTGGGCATGGAGCGTTTTCTGGGTTCCGGCCTCATCCGCGGCGTGGGCCCCGCCACCGCCAGGCTGATCGTCAATCATTTCGGCACCCGGGCGCTGGATATCATCGGGGACGAGCCGGGACGTCTTACGGAAGTGACGGGCATCGGTCAGAAAAAGGCGGCCATGATCGCCGCGAGCTATCAGGAACAGTACGCGGTGCGGGAGGCCATGGTCTATCTGCAAAGCTACGGCATCACGCCCCGTATGGCCATGAAGATCAGCAAATACTACGGCAACCGCACGCAGACCGTGCTGCGTGAGAATCCCTATAAACTGGTGGATGATATCGAAGGCATCGGTTTCAAGACCGCCGATACCATCGCCCTTTCCATGGGCATCCCGACAGACAGCGATTTCCGCCTGCGCTGCGGCATCAAGTATGTGCTGACCGATGCCTCCGCAGATCAGGGACACACCTGTCTGCCGAAAGATGCCCTGATCGAGCGGGCCTGTCAGCTGCTGAAAGCGGATACCGGCCTGATCGAGCATCATATGTTCCAGCTGCTGCTGGAAAAGGAACTGACCGGCTCCGCGGTGGACGGGGAGGATATGATCTTCCTGAGCCGCATCTATTTCACCGAAGCGGAGATCGCCCGGCGGCTCGTCAGCCTGCGGGGCGAGCAGAAATGCGACCAGCGGGCGGCGCTGGAGCTGAAGATCACCTCCTTTGAGAATGCAAACCGCATCACCTTCAGCGACAATCAGCGGCGCGCTGTGCTGGAGGCGCTGGAAAACGGGCTGATGATCATAACCGGCGGCCCGGGTACCGGCAAGACCACCATCATCAACTGCATCCTCACGCTGCTCTCCGGTGAAGCCATGCTGGCCGCCCCCACAGGCCGCGCCGCCAAACGCATGAGCGAGGCAACCGGGCATGAGGCGAAAACGCTGCACCGTCTGCTGGAATTCGGCGGCGATGACGGCATGTTCGCCCGCAACGAGGAGAGCCCGCTGGATACATCCTGCGTGATCGTGGATGAAATGAGCATGGTGGATATCTACCTGATGCGCTTCCTTCTGCGGGCCCTGAAACCGGGCACGCGGCTGATCCTGGTAGGCGATGCCGATCAGCTGCCCTCCGTAGGTCCCGGGAACGTGCTGGGAGACATGCTGCAAAGCGGCGTCATCCCCTCCGTGCGCCTGACGGACATCTTCCGTCAGCAGGAGGAGAGCCTGATCGTCACCAACGCACATGCCATCAATGAGGGAAAAATGCCCGAATACAATCAGAAGGGCAAGGACTTCTTCCTGGAACGCAGGCCGTATTCCAGCGATGCCGCCAAAACTATCGTGGATCTGTGCAGGCAGCGTCTTCCCGCCTTCATGAATACCGGCGCCCCCGTCCGGGATATACAGGTGCTTTCCCCCACCAAAAAGGGCGACTGCGGCGTGGGTGCCCTGAACATCCTGCTGCAGGAGGCTTTTAATCCGCCCGCCAAGGGCAAGAAAGAGGTCAGCTGGGGAAACAACATCTACCGGGTGGGCGACAAAGTGATGCATATCAAGAACAATTACCAGATCGGGTGGACCACCCTGACCGGCAATGAGGGGCTGGGCGCCTTCAACGGCGATATCGGCTATATCCGCGGCATCAATACGGAGGATCAGACCGTAACGGTGCTGTATGACGACGAGCGCATCGTAGAATACGAGTATTCCCGGCTGGAGGAACTGGAACTGGCCTACTGCATGAGCGTTCACAAGAGCCAGGGCAGCGAGTTCCCCTGCGTGGTGATGCCGGTGGTGGGCGGGCCTAAAATGCTGCTGACCCGCAACCTGTTCTACACCGCCCTGACCCGCGCCCGCAAGCTGGTGGTGCTGGTGGGCCGTGAGGACTGCATCGCCGAGATGGTAAACAACAATTATATTCAGAAACGGTACACCGCCCTGCGGGAGCGGCTGGCGGATTTTGCCAATATGGAGTCCTGATCAGGTGAAAAGCGTGCTCTCAAAACTGAAAGACATCCTATTCCCCGCCGGGCGCTGCATGGGATGCGATCATCCCAGAGGCGCTGACCGGGACGGGCTGTGTTCCGGCTGCCGCGCGGCGATCGCCGGGCTCACCATACCGGCCGACAGCTGCAACAGATGCCTCAGCCATGTACGGCGGAACAGGCCCTGCGCGTTCTGCGCCGGAGGCGGCATGAAGGGCATCGACCGCATGTACGCTCCCTACCGTTACCGCGCGCAGGTGCGCAATCTGATCCATCTTCTGAAATTCAATCATGAAGAGCGTGCCGCCGGTTTGCTCGGAAGCGCCATGGCGGATGCCCTGACGAACCGGGATTTCGACTGCATCGTGCCTGTTCCGCTCCACAGGCTCCGTCTGCGGGACCGCGGCTACAATCAAAGCGCCCTGCTGGCCGGGGTCGTCAGCGAAAAGACCGGCATCCCCGTCCGGGAGGATCTGCTCAGAAGGATCCGGGCCACCCGGGCGCAGAGCAGCCTGAAAGAGGAAGAGCGGGCCGGCAATGTGGAAAACGCCTTTGAAGCGGACAGCGGCTGCGCCGGCCTCAGGATCCTGCTGCTGGATGATGTGCGCACCAGCGGGAACACGGCGCGTGCCTGCGCCCGGGCGCTGCGGGAAAAAGGCGCGGCAGCGGTATCGCTGCTCACAGCAGCACTGGTATGGAACCATACCGGGGCGGAGGACTGAATCCGCCGCGGACAGACAGCAAATACAGAAGGAAAGGTCATGCGTCATGGAACGATACACCCGTGAGATCGCCCTGATCGGGCAGGAAGCCTTCGACAGGCTGCGCCGCAGCCGGGTGGCTGTATTCGGTGTGGGCGGCGTGGGCGGATACTGCGCCGAAGCCCTCGCCCGCGCCGGTGTGGGGCACATCGAGCTGTTCGATCATGACACCGTCAGCGTCAGCAATATCAACCGCCAGATCATTGCCCTTGACAGCACTGCGGGGCAAAGCAAGGCGCGGGTGATGGCGGCCCGCATCCGCGATATCGATCCCGGCTGTAAGGTCATCTGCCGGGAAGTGTTCTATGACGCCGGGAATGCTGCGGATTTTCCCCTTTCGGATTACGACTATATAGCGGACTGCATCGATACCGTCAGCAGCAAGATGCTGCTCATCACCGGCGCGAAGGAAGCGGGTGTGCCCGTCATCTGCGCCCTGGGCACGGGCAACAAGCTGCATCCGGAATTGCTGGAGATCGCCGATATCCATAAAACAGAAACCTGCCCGCTGGCAAGGATCATCCGCAAAAAGTGCCGGGAGGCCGGCATCGATCACCTGAAGGTGGTCTACTCCCGTGAAGAGCCCGCCCATGTCTGTGTGGATGGCGGGGAGGATACCGGACGCCACGCGCCCGCTTCCATCTCCTTCGTTCCCCCCGTGGCCGGCATGCTGATGGCCGGAGAAATCGTGAGGACACTGGCGGGACTGTGATTCCGCCCTTGCCGTGTGAAAAGAGCACCGCCGGATGAGACTGCTCGCTGTTCCAGAAACAGGCAGTGCCGGAAATAATATGAACCAGGCAGGATACCGCTGTGAAAAGTCTCCGCGGGATCCTGTCTTTTTTATACGGTCCGTATGATCATCACAGCCGGAAACACACCGGCGGCAAACGGGTTACATTGTAATTTTTTATACGGTTTTCCGGTCGTTCCGGCGATAATGGGAGTATTTCGTTCATTAAAAAACAACAGAAAAACAACGCCGGAAACATATATATTGTATAATATGATTTGAATATTCTACACATGCATGATGTGGAAAGATTCGCCTGTTCCCGGCAAATGGAAACACGCTGCTGCCGGCTGTATTTTTTTCACGGCAAAAGCGAAGAGAGCACTCCCGCGTACAGGACAGATACCGATACGCGGCGCATACGGTGCAGAGATTCAAACCTTCCCCTCGGGGAGGGGCGGAAAGGCCCGAACCACCCATTTATGAAAAACGTTTTCTGCAATAAAAACTTCCGGCTCGCGTTCTTCGGCGCGCTGGTCTCCAACGTGGGGGCGCTGCTGTACAATTTCGCCGTAAGTTTCTATATACTGAATATCACAGACGCCAACGCCGTGATCCAGGGCGTTTATCTTGCTGTGTGCAGCCTGTGCACCCTGGGCGCCAATCTCATCGGCGGCGTGATCTCCGACCGGATGAACAAGGTGAAGATCATGTACCTGTGCGATCTGATCAAGGGCGCCATGATCGGGCTGGCCACATTCGTAATGCTGAAGGGCAAAGGCAATGTGACGGTCGAGCTGACCGTGCTGTTTGTGATCGGCGCTGCCGGCAACATCATCGGCGGCATCTTCTCCCCCGCCGCCAACGCCATCATCCCCGAGATCGTGGACAAAGAGCAGATCCAGCAGGCCAACAGCTATTATTCCGCCATGTACAGCGTGCAGGCCATCGCCGGCGTGGTGCTTGCGGGCATCCTGTACAACACGATCTCCGTGTATACCCTGTTCTTCATCGTGGGCAGCTGCTATATCGCCAGCGGCGTTTCGGAAATGTTCATCAGGATCGCCCATACAGCGGAAAGAAAGCGCCTGACCCTGCGCAGCTCCTTCGAGGATATCAGGGACGGCTTCAATTATCTGACAGCCAACAAGGCCCTGCTGATCCTGATCGTCAGCGTCCTGTTCGTCAACTTTTTCCTTACGCCCATCACAGGCAACTTCTTCCCCTACTTTATCGAGACCGACCTGACCGAAGCGGAAGGATACCTGCTGAGCAGTTACCTGACACCCCAGCAGTGGTTCAGCCTGCTGAGCGTGCTGATGGGGGTCGCATCACTGGTTGCCAGCATCATCATCAGCAGCCTTCCTCCCATCAAAAAGTGCAGCAGACCGGCGAAGATCTGTCTGAGCCTGATGAGCGTGATCATGTTCCTGCTGGCGGCCTTCTACTATGTGCTTATCGACAGGATGTCCTCCATGGATCTGTTCCTGATTTCCCTGTGCGCCGGCGCGGTGGCGCTGGGCGCGCTGACCTGCTGCATCAATATCCCCATCGACACGGCGGTGCTGACGCAGGTGGACAGCAGCCATCTGGGAAAGGTCAGCGCCATGATCAGCATCGGCAGCCAGGCGCTGATCCCTCTGGCCAGCCTGCTGGCCGGGTTCGCCATCAACGGGCTGGGCGCCACGCCCCTCCTGTTCATCTGTGCCGTTGGTTTCCTGGCCGCGGATCTGCTGCTCGTGTTCTCAAAGAAGGTAAAGGAGATCTGAACATCCTCCAAAGCGCATATTCTTACCGGTCTCTGTCCCCGGACAGAGGCCGGTTTTGTATGCGTACGGCAGACAGTCCCGATTGACGGAAAGGACGGTTTGTGATATCCTGTTCACAGTTGAGGGATGCTCTTCAGGATGCAAACAGAATATCATCAGAGCGGCCATACTGCCCGCGTATGCCATTCCGGAAGCATTCCGCGATCATATTCATACAAAAGGAGAAACGTTTATGCCCTGCACCACAATTTTAGCCGGAAAGGCTGCCACCTGCGACGGCTCCACCCTCATCGCCCGCAATGACGACGGCGGATTCGACACCAAAAAGATCATCGTGGTCTCCCCCGATAAACAGCCGAAAAAATACAAGAGCGTCATTTCCCATCTGGAGATCGAACTGCCCGCCGGTCCCCTGGCCTATACCGCCTGCCCCAATGTGAGCAAAAAGGACGGCATATGGGCCGCCTGCGGCATCAATTCCGCGAAAGTGGGCATGACCGCCACCGAGACCATCACCTCCAATCCCCGTGTGGCCGGCGCCGATCCGCTGGTGCGGTACAAGCCGAAGGAAGGCAAAAAGGGCAAGGAAGTGCCCGGCGGCATCGGCGAAGAGGATCTGGTGGTGCTGGTGCTGCCCTATATCCGCTCCGCCCGCGAGGGCGTGCTGCGGCTGGGCGAACTGCTTGAAAAGTACGGCACCTATGAAAACAACGGCATCGCCTTCAATGATGAAAACGAAGTCTGGTGGCTGGAGACCATCGGCGGGCACCACTGGATCGCCTGCCGGGTGCCGGATGACCGGGTGGTGATCATGCCCAACCAGTTCGGCCTGGACAATTTCGATTTCGCGGACGCGCTGGGCAAGGGAAAGAACTATCTGTGCAGCAGGAATCTCAAGGAATTCACAGAAAAGAACGGTCTGGATCTGCAGCCCGGAAAGCCCTTCAACCCCCGTCTGGCCTACGGCTCCCATTCCGACGGCGACCACATCTACAACACGCCCCGCGGCTGGTATATGGCCCGGTATTTCCTGCCCCGCACCTTCAGATGGGACGGTCCGGACGCCGACTACAATCCCGAGAGCGATGACATCCCCTGGAGCATGGTGCCCGAGCGCAAGGTGACTGTGGAGGATGTGCGTTATCTGCTTTCCGGCTACTATCAGGGAACGCCCTACAATCCCTATGACAAGAACGCCCCGATGAAGGGCAGATACCGCGTCATCGGCGTGCCCAACAGCGATATCAGCGGCATATTGCAGATCCGCGGCGGCGAAAAGCAGCCGCTGGAATGGATGAGCATGGGCGGCAGGGGCTTCACCGCCTGCTTCCCCTTCTATCCCGTTGTGAGCAAGCTGCCCGCCTACATCAGCGAGACGAAGGATGAGGTGGACACGGACTATATGTACTGGAACAGCCGCCTGATCGCCGCGCTGACCGATGCCCACTACTTCACCGCCATCATGTATGACAGCCGCTATCAGGACACCGTCATGAATCAGGCCCGGGCGATCATTCAGGAATATGACGCGAAATACGCCGAAAAGCAGGATATGAAACTGCTGGAAGAAGCCAATGAGAAGATCCTGAAGATGGTGCAGAAGGAAAGCGCCAGGGTGCTGAAAAACGTGCTGGAAAACGCCGGGGAGCATATGAAGACCCGGTATCACCGCGGCGACAACTGATGAGCGCATGACCGGCAGCGGAAACCCCTTCTCACCCCTTCACATAAAATAAGCAGACAGAGGGATCGATATGAAGATTTGGTTCATCACAAGCGAGTGCGCGCCCTTCAGCAAATCCGGCGGTCTGGCCGATGTCGCCTTTTCTCTGCCCCCGGCACTGAAACAGCTGGGGCACGAGATCGGCATCATCACGCCCCTGTACCGGTGCGTCCGGGAAAATTACGCCCAGGATCTGAAAAAGCTGCGGGATTTCAGCGTGGATCTGGGAGACTACACCTTTACCTGCGGGCTGTGGGAGGGCGACCGCGCCGGCGTTCCTGTATGGTTTATCGGGCGTGATGAGGAGTTCGACCGCCCCCGGCTCTACGGCTATGATGATGACAAGTGGCGCTTCGCCCTGTTCTGCAAGGCCTGTGTGCAGCTGCTGGATGAGGATATGCCCTTCCGCCCGGATATCATGCACTGCAATGACTGGGAAAGCGCCCTGGCGGTGATCTATCTGCGGGATGAGCAGTTCTGGCGTGTGGATCTGCAGCACATCAAGGCGGTCTTCACCATTCACAATATCGCCTATCAGGGACAGTTCGGAAAGAGCGAGCTGCACGACTGCTTCCATCTGGATGAAGGCTGGTACGGCGGCGGTCTTGCGTACGAATATCAGGGACGGCACGACATCAATCTGATGAAGGGCGCCATGCTGATGAGCAACGCCGTGTCCACTGTCAGCCCCACCTACGCGAGGGAACTGCACTCCGCCAAGTACGGCGCCGGCCTGCAGGGCGTGGTGGACATGGTGGGCACCAAGATGCGGGGGATCCTCAACGGCATCGATATGGATCTGTACGATCCCATGAAGGATGACCGCATCCCCGCCCCCTTCAGCAAGGATGATATGAGCGGAAAAGCGGTATGCAAGGCATACATCCAGAAGGCCTTCGGGCTGAATGTGCGTCCCGGGCGCCCCCTGCTGGCCTCTGTGGCACGGCTTGTGGAGCAGAAGGGGATCGAGATCATCCGCGCTGCCCTTCCCCGCCTCATGGAGATGGGCGTGCAGCTGATCGTATACGGCCAGGGCGACCAGATGTATATCGATTATTTCAAAGAGGCCATGGAGCGCTGGCCGGGACAGATCGGTTTCAGCAGCGATTACAACGAGCCTATGGCGGCCCGGGTTTTCGCCGGCGCGGATTATTACCTGATGCCCTCCCGCTTCGAGCCCTGCGGGCTGAGCCAGATGATGGCCATGCGCTACGGCACCATCCCCATCGTGCACGAGACAGGCGGACTGAAGGACAGCGTGCGCTCCTACAGCGATTTTGACGGTCTGGGCGACGGCTTCTCCTTTGTGGATTACACCGGACAGGCGCTGTATCTGGCGGTGCTGGCGGCCGTGCGCATGTACTTCGCGGATCAGAAAATGTTCCTGAAGCTGCGGGAGCGCTGCATGCGCAAGGATTTTTCCTGGACACGCTCCGCCGAGGAATACTGCCGCATGTATGAGGAGATCGCCGATCTGACGGAAACGGACGGAACGCCCGTCACCTTCTTCCAGGCTTACGATGAACTGTCGGATCTGATCGCCCGCTCCGCCGCCCAGCACGCCGGGGAGATCGGCAGGCTGCACGACCGCACCATTCAGGTGCATATCACCGGGCGCGGCGACGGCTTCTTCAACATCCTGCTCAGAGACGGAAAAATGTTCACCGTTCCCAATATGGACGCGCCTCCGGACGCCATCCTCAGCGCAAGCCTGGACAACCTGAAGGGCATCATGAACGGCACCATCTCTCCCCACAAGCTGTTCCTCCACGGCCAGCTGAAGATCACAGGCAATCTGGCCAAGGGAGCCGAGATCTATTCCCTGCTGATGCCCAAAAACGATTGACACATTTCCCCAACCGTCCCGCAGTAAAAGGGGCAAGCAAAAACGGAAACGCAGGCGCGTTTCCGTTTTGCTTTATATGTATGTCATATACGTCTGTCAGCCCGCGGTGTTCGGATCACACCACATCCTGCAGCTGGGAGGTGTACAGCCTGTAATAGGCGCCCTTCGCCTGCATCAGCTGCTCATGGGTGCCGCACTCGGTGATGCCGCCGTTGTCGATATACATGATCTTGTCGCAGTTGCGGATGGTGGAAAGACGGTGGGCGATGATGAAGCTGGTGCGCCCCTTCAGCATGGCGTTGAGACCCTCCTGCAGGGCTTTCTCCGTCTGCACATCAATGGATGAGGTGGCCTCATCCAGCACCAGGATGCGGGGATCGGAGATCAGGGTCCTGGCGAAGCTGATGAGCTGCTTCTGGCCCTGACTCAGCAGGCTGCCCCGCTCATGCACCTGGGTCTCATAGCCTTCCTGCATCTTGGAAATGAAATCATCGGCGCGCACGACCGCGGAGGCGCTGCGGATCTCGTCATCCGTCGCGTCCAGCTTTCCGTAGCGGATGTTATCCGCGATGGTGCCGCTGAAAATGAAGCTGTCCTGCATCATGATGCCCATGCTGCTGCGCAGGGAATGAAGCGTCACGCCGGATATATCCTGACCGTCGATCAGTACCCTGCCGCTGTCCACATTGTAGAAGCGGGAGATCAGGTTCACGATGGTGCTCTTGCCCGCGCCGGTGGGCCCGACCAGCGCCACGCTCTCCCCGGGCCTCACGCTGAAGGAAACATCATGCAGGATCTCCTTCCCGGGCTCATAGGAGAAACACACATGATCGAACACCACTTCGCCCTTCACAGGCGCGATGGGCACTGCATTTTCGGCGTCCTTCACGGTGACCGGCTCATCCATGGTTTCAAAAATGCGCTCCAGATAGGCGATGTTGTTGATGAAGTTGTTGAAGATATTGCCCAGATTCATGATGGGCTGCCAGAAGCGGCTGGCATAGCTGGCCATGGACACGATCACGCCCACGCTCTTGCCGGCAGCGCCGTCCGCCGTGGCGAAGATCACCAGGCCGAAGATGAAGATAGCGGCACGGATCAGCACGGCGATCAGATCGATGCCGGGCCATACCAGACTGGAATAGCGCACGGCTGTCATCCATGTCTTGCGGCATTTTTCGCTCAGATCCGCAAACAGCTTGCTGTTTTCATCCTCACGGGCGAAGATCTGCGTCACCTTGGCGCCGCTGATGTTCTCCTGCAGATAGGCGTTCAGGTTGCTGTTCTTGTTGCTGACAGCCTGCCATGCCTTGCGCTGCTTGTTCTTGATCCACAGCAGGAACACCGCCAGGAAAGGCACGCCGCAGAGGATGACCAGAGAGAGCTGCACATCCACCAGGAACATGAACACGATGATGAACACAAGGTTGAAGATCTCCAGCGCCAGGTTGATAAGGCCGTTGGAAAGCATATCCGACACGCTGTTCACATAGTTGACCACACGGATCAGGATCTTCCCGTGGGGGCGGTCATCATAGTACTGAAAGCTCAGTTCCTGCAGATGCGCGAACAGATCCTTGCGGATATCGTAAATGATATTCTGGCTCACGCGGATCATCATCCTGCTGCGGATCAGGGCGAAGCACACGCTGACAGCATAGGTGCCGATCAGCGCCGCCGCCAGCAGCAGAAGCTTTCCCGTCTGCTTTTCGGGAATGGCGCCGTCCAGTGCCTCCTTGACGATCATGGGATCGAAAAGCGCCATGATACCGGCCACAGCGCTGAGAGCGAAGGCCAGGATCATCTGCTTTCTGTATTTCTTCATATAAACGAAGGAGCGCTTGAGGTGCTTGATATCAAACGGCGTTTCGAGTTCTTCATCCACCCGGTAGGTATTCTTTCTTTTCGCCATGATCACACCTCCTCTCCGGCGGTCTTCCCCATCATTTCGAGGATCTCCCTGTCAAGGCCCGTCTGGAGCTTCACCAGCTCCCAGTAGTAGCCCTGCTTTTCGATCAGCTCGCGGTGGGTGCCGCTTTCGGTGATGCGGCCGTCCTGCATGATGAGTATCTTGTCCGCGGTTCTTGTGGTGCTGATGCGCTGGGCGATGATCAGCTTGGTGCAGGGGAAGTCCAGGTTCTTCAGACCCTCCTGTATCTCCTTTTCCGTCTCCATGTCCACCGCGCTGGTGGTGTCATCCAGGATCAGGATGCTGGGCTGCACCGCCAGGGCGCGGGCCAGCGAGATCCTCTGCTTCTGTCCGCCGGAAAGGCCCGTTCCGCGCTCGCCGATGATGGTGGAATATCCCTCCGGCAGATGGGTGATGAACCTCTCCGCCGCGCTGAGGCGGGCATACTTGGCCACCTGCTTTTCGCTCATGTGCAGGTTGCCGTAGGCGATATTATCCTCAATGGTATCGCTGTAAAGCAGCACATCCTGGGTGGCAAGGCCGATATTGCGGCGCAGCTGCTTCAGCTTGTATTTTCTCACATCCACGCCGTCGATGCGGATCTGCCCCTCGGTGGTATCGAAAAAGCGCGGGATCAGGTTGATGAGGCTGGTCTTGCCGCAGCCTGTCTCGCCCATGATGGCAATGGTCTGTCCCGGCTCGGCTGTAAAGCTGATATCCCTGAGCACCGGGAAGGTGGCATCGGCATACTGGAAGGACACATGATCGAACTCGATCTTTCCCTCAAAGCGCTCCTCATGATCGATGGCATCCTCCGGATCCCTGATCTGGGGCTCGGCATACCATATCTCCATGATCTTGTCCGAAGCGGCGGTGAAGCGCTGAAATTCATTCAGGATGCTTCCCAGCTGGCGCATAGGGTTGCTGATGGCCCAGATGAGGCCGCTGAAGCTGACATATTCACCCATAGTGATGCGGCCGCTCATAATGAACAGACCGCCTGTCACCAGCAGGATGACCGGCAGCAGGTTGGCGCAGCTCTCCACCCAGGGGAAATACTTCAGCCAGGTGAAATCGGTCTCCCGGGCGGTGTCCGCGTAGTCACGGTTGATTTTGTCAAACTTTTCCTTTTCGTGTTCCTCCCGGGCAAAGGCGCGCACCACACGGTTGCCGCTGATGTTCTCCTGGGCATCGGTGTTCATGCCGGCAAACTTTTCACGGAGCATCACATGCATGGGTTTCACCTGCAGGCGGAACCTGTACACGATGAAGAAAATGACGGGAGCCAGCGCCACCACGCAGAGGGCCAGCAGCCAGTCCATGCAGAAGAAATAGATAAAGGTGGCCAGGAACAGGCTGGCGCACTGCAGTATCATCCGCAGCACCCAGGCGATCATATGCCGCACGGCCTGCAGATCGCCTGTCAGGCGGGTCATCAGATCGCCGGTGCGGTATGTGGCGTAAAATGTCATGTCCTGGCGTTCGATCCTGTCAAACAGGATGTTGCGGATCCTGAACAGCGTATACTGGCTGACATGTTCAAAGCCCATGCAGTCCAGATATACGACAATGACACGGAACAGCGTCATGCCCACCATGCCGGCAATCAGGGTGTACAGCAGATCCCTGTGCAGCCGCAGGTTCTCCGCCGCTTCCTCTCCGCTCAGGAACAGGTCTGTGATCTGACCTGAGAAATACGGCACAGTCAGCTGCAGCACGTTGTACACCAGCACGCCGAACAGGGAAACGAAAAACATGATCCGTCTGCCCGACATGTTCTCCCAGAGAAAAGCCAGACGTCCCGGTCTCTGCTTTGCCTGTTTTTCCATCACATGCTCCTTCAGATTGTACATTTCAGTTTTTTCGTGTAACCGGACAGTTTGTTTTTCATCTTTTTTACAAACAAAATCGATTTTTCGCATTTTAAGAAAAAAGCGGAAAAATCTTGTAAAAATTATAGCACTGATGAAAAATATGTAATATAATAAAGTGAACGATTTATTGTAAAAATCGTGATTCGGAGGTTTCCATGAAAGAGTCGTACGAGCCGTCCAACCCGCTGAGCATGCCCTTTGAATGCTTCCCCTATGACAACATCCGGTGCCATTTCCCGGTAGAGGATCACTGGCACTACTTTGCCGAGATCCTGCTGGTGCGTTCCGGAAAACTGGTCGTCACCCTGAACAATGACACACTGTATAAAGT
>PITV01000069.1 GCA_017577285.1 Clostridiales bacterium | reverse complement strand
GAATGTGGGCGCCGCCGCCGCCGTGGCGTTCTGGGAGACCGCGGGAAAACAGCCGCTCTGATCCCGGCCCCGGCTGCATCCTCCGCCCAGCGGGCGTGTCCCTTTCCTTGACAACCGGGCCCGTTTCTGCTATATAATGGAGTGCATCCCGTACCGTATGGAATGAAACATCAAATCCGGAATGAAGGTGTCGATATGATTCGATCCAGTAAACATCTGACCGGCCTTCTGGCCCTTTTATGCGCGCTGATGCTGATCCTTCCCGCGTTCGCGGAAAGCAGGGAATCCTTTGAAAAGCGCTGTGACCTCCGCGTAACGGAGGATGTCACGCTGTATGAGCAGAATGACGGAAACATGATCCGGGCAGGCACTCTCGCAAAGGACACCCTGTGCGTACATCTGGGATATCTGATGGACTGGGAATGCATCCAGTACATGGAAAATGATATCCTGATGACCGGCTGGATCAGGCAGGGATATACAAAGGTGATCGCCACGAACCGTCCCTCCTCCACCCCCACTCCGCGTCCGCTGACCATGGCGGAAGTGCTGGCGCAGTACGGCCTGACAACGGAGGATGATATCACGGTTCTGGCCCTCGGCACCGCCGAAAGCCGCATCCTGGCCAACGGAAGGGAAATGCTCATCCCCACCTGGGTGCTGGTGCATGACAGCCCCGTAAAGGAAGGCTTCCGCGTCTGCTCGGCCGCCGCTCCCCGCACAGGCAAGATCAGCCTGTTTGAAAGCGAGAACGCGAAGAGCAAAACCCTGTGCAGCATTCCCGGGGGGCAGATCATGGAAGTGCTGGAGACAGGCGATGAATTCACGAAGGTGTCATACAAAGATCAGACCGGCTATGTACGCAACACATCGGTCACTTTCTGGGGAAAGCGCGCGGCTGCCGGTCACGGCACAGTTCATGTAAAGGGCAATACAGACGGAAGCAAAACTGTGAAAGTGCGCCTCAAGGCCTCCTCTGACGCCGTATCCTCCTTCTCCTGGCATACCGGCACGCAGATCACCATCCTCTCAAAATCCGGCGACTGGTACGAGGCTGAGGCGGAGGGCTTTACCGGATACATCAGCGCGTCCTATGTGACGGATATCACGGAAGACTGATCCGGCAGGCTGAAAAAGGCGGGGCGTCCCGCGCAAATGCAGGATCAGATATGATACATAAAAACAGACCGGGAAACGCGATACGCGCCCCGGCCTGTTTTTTATCATACACTGTTTTTACATCCGGTGAAAGACCGGATCATCCGGCGGTAGGAGCCCTCTGCTCAGCCGTCCTCACCGGGCAGGAACTCGGATTCATAGCCAGGCTTTTCCGTTACGCCGGAATAGATCAGCGTGCCGCCTCTGTCATAGTTGAGCACATAGCAATGGCTGCTGTCTTCCATGTAGCTGTCATACAGCACGGCGATACCGTTCTCGCTGACATTGATCTGATAGGGGAAGTAAATATCCGTGTTCTCGTTATCGGCAGTCCAGATATAGATGCCCCAGCGGGAGATGCAGGTGGGGGCGGCGTCATAATAGCCGCACACATAAATGGTGCCGTCCTCATCCAGCGCGTGGCAGATGCAGCCGCTGATGGCAGCGACTTCCGGATAATCGCTGGTCCACAGTTCACACAGTTCATCCTGCACAGGGCCCACAGCATAGGCCGTCAGGCCTTCACCTGCGGTGAATATCACCAGCACCGGCTCCTCCGCCGTGCCCGCGATAAAGGCATCGGTGGCGGTCAGTTCCGTCACCTGATAGGAATTCGCGGTCACGCACCACATGGGCTGCATATGCTCATCATAGCAGGCGGCGTAAAGCATTTCCTCTTCCGCTGTCCTTATGCGCTGCGCGATCACGGTGTACACTCCCACAGGCTCGAACAGCACGGGGTCGCCGGTCAGCACCAGTTCACCCCAGGTGGCGATGGCGCCGGAAAAGCCGGAGAAGCTGTCCATGCCCTCCGCGGGCTCATCCGTGACGGGCTCCTCTTCCGCCGGGCCGTAATATCCCGCCAGATAGTTCAGCTGGATATAGCCTTTTTTGCCGTTGTAGCTGCAGCTGATAAAGTTCTCCGTCACCTGCTCACAGCCGGTGACAATGGCGCCGAGAGGCACCTTTTCAAGACGGGGAGACTTTGTGGAGGGAAGCTGGCGCAGGGATACCCAGTCGCTGCAGTTGACCACTTCCATGGTCTCGGCGACAGGAGGATAGGTCTGTTCCTTCTGATCCAGCCAGTTCCAGTCCGCGTCCGTCAGATACTGGGTGGCGATATATCCGTACTGCCCCTTGTAGCAGCAGTACACAAAATTGCCGTTCCAGGATACGCACTGGGTCACAACGCTTCCCAGCGGCACCTTCGCCAGGCGCTTGGAGGAGGTATCCGGCTGCTCACGCAGGGATACCCATTCATCCACCTTGATGACCATCTGGTTGTTCAGGATGCCCTCGCTGCCGGTCAGGTTCGTCTTCTTCAGATACTTGCTCTGAATATAGCCCGTCTTCCCGCCGAACTCGCAGCGGACGAATCCGTTTCCGCCGTCGGTGCATTCCGTCACCAGTTCTCCCAGATGCACTTTCAGCAGACGCTTGGAAGAAGAATCCGGTTTTTCACGCAGGGATACCCATTCACTGCAGTTCGTCACATACATGACCGGCGTGATCGTTTCGGCGGCAGCCAGTACAGGCAGCAGCCCGGTCAGGATCACAGCGCAGATCAGAACAGCCAAAGACCTCTTCATTTTCCATTCCTCCCGTATTCTATTCAGGATCAATGACAGAACATAACGCGGTACACGATTCCATACCTTGTATATTTCACCGTGTACCGCGCATATTCCTTTATTTCAGTAACAATTTACAATTTCAGGATCAGTGCAGGAAGCCTTCCTCATGCATCAGCTTGCTCAGCGCGCTGATCGCGGTCTCCAGCTGCTCGATGCTGTGAGTGGCGGAGATGGTAAAGCGCAGACGGCTCTCGCCCATGGGCACAGCGGGATACATGGCGGGCGGAACGAATACGCCGTACTTCTTCAGCAGGATGGCGGACAGGCGGGCCGCGTCAGCATCGGAGCCGATGAGCACGGGCACGATGGCGCTGTCTCCGGCAAGGCCGATATCCATTCCCTCTTCACGTGCGCGTTTCACGAAATACTCCACATTGCGGTGCAGCTGCGTAACCGCGCTGTTATCCCTGCGGATGATCTCGATGGCCTTCATGCAGGCCGCCGCCAGCGGTGGCGCGATGCCCGCGGTGAACACAAATCCGTTCATGGAGTAGCGCAGATACTCAACGATGCTGTGATCGGCGGCAATATAACCGCCGCAGGTGCCCAGCGCCTTGGAAAGGGTGCCCATCTTGATATCCACATCCTTGGGATCCAGATTGAAGTAGTCATCCACACCGCCGGCCCAGTCGCCAATAACACCGCCGGAATGGGCCTCGTCCACCATCAGGAAGCAGCCGTACTGCTTCTTCAGACGGACGAACTCGGGGATGGGCGCGATGTCGCCGTCCATGCTGTATACGCCCTCCACCACGATGAGGACCTTGTTGTACTTGCCGACCGTCTTCTGCAGCGTCTTTTCCAGGCCCGCCAGATCATTATGACCGAAAGCCTTGCTCTCCGCCTTTGAAAGGGCGACGCCCTCGGAAACGGAGTTATGAGAAAGCACATCGTACAGGATCAGATCGCCTTCCCGCATGAAGCAGGAAACAAAGCTCAGGTTGGTAGCCCAGCCGCCGGTGCAGACGATGGCATCCTCGGTATGCTTCCAGTCGGCAATGGTCCGCTCCAGTTTCTGGTACAGTGTCTTTTCACCGGCCAGCGTGCGGCTTCCGCTGGCGGAGGTGCCGTACTTTCTGATGGCGTCGATCGCAGCCTGCATGGTCTCCTCGTTGCCGCTCATGCCCAGATAGTTGTAGGAGCCCAGGTTGATCGCCCGGATGCCGCCGATGACGGAGGTATCGCGGATCACGCTGTCATGGGGCTGGAAGTAGGGGTTGGTCTCCTCGGTAAAGGTCTCGCTCTTGCGCTTTTCAAGGGCGATGTATTCCTCGCTGTCTTTGAAATCGGTCACACGCTTCGCGGGCTTCTCCGGCTCGGGCACGGCCTCGGCACCGGTCACAGGAGCGATATGGTGAAGCTTGGCGTAGATCAGCCGCGCTGTTTCATCCACATTGGTGATCTTCTTGTACTCGTTGTCGGTGATGACGACACCGTACTCATCCTCCAGCGCGCAGAAAGCGCTGAACAGGGTGAGGCTGTCGGCGCCCAGCTGCAGCACAAAATGCTCCCGGTCGCCGATGGTCTTTTCATCGGTGTTCATCTTGTCCGCCACGATGCGGCGGACGGTATCGCGGATGGCGGACAGTTCCGTTTCGTCCACAAGAGGCGCGGCAGTCAGTTCGGGGACCGTTTCTTCCTTCGCGGCGGGCGCGGCAAAGAGTCTGATCTCCTCGCATTCCCATTCTCCGCTCTCGATGGCCTCCTTCAGCTTGCGGCGCTTCACCTTCAGGCTGCCGGAAAGAGGCAGCGGGCGGGCGGACAGCAGCAGACGGGCCGCTTTCATATTCACGGGCAGTTTTTCATTCACTTCGCTGAAAGCATCTGTCAGCGCGTCCGTATCGATATTGGAGGCGCCCTTTTCGGCAACGAGGGCGATATTCTCGTATTCTCCGTCCTTCAGGCCCAGGATGCACACCCTGGCAACGCCCGGAAGCGCTGCAAAGGCGTCTTCCAGTTCATCGGGATAGATGTTCTCGCCGGAGGCGTTGATGATCACATCCTTGCAGCGGCCCTCGATAAACAGGCCGTCCCCTGTCCTGCGCACGATATCCCCGGTGGCAAACCACTGGGTCTTGTCGTGAGGAATGACTTTGCCGTTTTCAATGGAGGCGGAATACAGGGCATCGCCCCGGATCAGCAGTTCGCCCGTTTCACCGTCGCCATCGATCCGGTACTCGGTCAGGGCAAAGGGCTTACCGATGCTCCCCTTCACGCGCTGCAGGGGATTGAGGGACATTTCAACGGAAATGATGCCGCACTCGGTCATGCCGAAGCCGTTATACAGCGGATAGCCGATGGCGTTGATCATGCGCATGGTGCTGAGGGGCACATGGCCGCCGCCGGTGATCATGCTGCGGATCTTCGTTCCCAGTAGGGACTGCTGGATGCCCACCAGCTGTTCCGGCAGCTGGACCTTTTCCTGCCCGATCTGCGATGCCTGCAGGCCCAGGAACTGGTCGCACATCTTGTCCAGCATCTCATCTGTCATGCCCATCTGAGTGATCATCTTGCGGCGGAGACCGCCGGCCAGGGCATTGAAGAACATGGGCACGCAGTACAGATGCGTCACCTCGTGGCGGCGGCAGGCGTCCAGGATGGTCTGCACACTGCGGTCACGCAGATAGACAAGGGTCTTGCCTGTGCAGGAGTACAGGATATAAATGACGGAAAAACCGAACACATGGTGGAAGGGAAGGAAAGCCAGCAGCTTGCAGGGGATATCCTCCACGAAGGGCATATCGGGATTGTGCTGTTTCGCCTCGTTGAAGGACAGCAGCTGCGCCACGATGGTGCGGCTGTCATACAGGAAAATACGGCTGGAACCGGTCGTTCCGCTGGTGCACAGCGCCACCTGATCGGACCACACCTCGGTGCCGGCGGTGCCGGGACGCAGCACCTGCTTCGCGTCAATGAAGGGCAGGTCGCATCCGGCCAGAGGGGCGGCGGCGATATAGGCCGCGGCGCCCGCTTCCTTCAGGATGGCGGCGTTCGGCGCGGCATCCACAGCGGGGTTCATCAGCAGCGGGATACCGCCCGCCATCAGCACGCCCCAGAAGATCACGGGCCAGTCCATGCAGGTATCATACATGAAGCCGATCAGCCTGCCGCTTACCCCTATGCCCGTCTGCTGCAGAAAGCCGCAGGCGTCATAGGACATATTGATATATTCACGGTAAGACCTCTTGATGATCTGACCGTTCTGATCACTGATCTCCGCCGCGGTATCATCGCCGAAGGCGGACATCATGTGGAACATGTTCCTGTAAGTCGGATCCTTCTGCAGCCCGGCTTGGGTCTTTTTCCAGATCTCGGACATTTTGTTTCCTCCTGTAAAAACTTTATGGATTCATATTATCGTAAAAATCATTCAGACACCCTGTTCAGCTTTCATCCCGCAGGATCTGCACCGGGTCATTCTCCCGCTTGTGACGGCGGAAATGATGCCGTTTCTTCTGTTTTTTCAGCACATACTCCCTGGCGTTCTCTTCCCGCTTTTCATAAC
Organism: Clostridiales bacterium; assembly: GCA_017577285.1. GTDB lineage: Bacteria > Bacillota > Clostridia > Christensenellales > Aristaeellaceae > ZC3RG03. Next base: position 5,524 of record PITV01000069.1, on the reverse strand, counting down.
TGTCATCGGGATAAAACTCCAGGATATCGTCCAGCCTGCATTCCAGCACCCGGCAGATATGCTCCAGACTTTCCAGAGAGACATACTTGTCATGCTTGATCCGGGTCATGATATTCGCGCTGAACCCGGCCATATGCCGCAGTTGGGCATTGGACATGTTCTTTTCCACCAACAGGTGAAACAGTTTTTTAAAGCTGACTGCCATAATTCACCTCCTGAAACAAGCAGATTTTATCACGAAAATGTGAAGTTTGCAATATTTATATGAATTATTCACATAACTTTCATATTATTGTACAAAGAATGTACATCCCCGCCGCTCCCCTGAACGGCCGGCTTCAGGTCTGTTTCCGGACGCAAAAACGCCCCGGAGCGTTCTCACGCCCCGGGGCACGGCGGGCATTCAGCCCGGCGTCATTTTCTTTTCATTCGCTCAGGTCTTATCACCGTCAGCTTCAGCGGCAGCCTTGCCGATCAGCCCGCCGGTGGTGACATCCTTCAGCATTTTGGGGATATCGAGGCCCACGGTATCCTTTACGGCTTCAAAGGTCTGCAGCATGGTTCCAGCGGTATCACGGGCCATGGCGGACGCGCCGCCCTCGCCGAAGAGGATGATCTTGTCGGTCTTGCTCAGAGGCTCGGACACAGCGCGGGCGATCTCGGGCAGCTTATCGGTGACCATTTCCATCATGGCGGCCTGTCCGTACTGCTTCATGGCCTCCGCCTTCAGACGGATGGCTTCAGCCTCGGCTTCGCCCTTCAGACGGATCGCCTCAGCCTCCTTCTGGGCCAGATACAGCTGGGCATCAGCGTCCGCCTGGCGGCGGTACTTATCCGCATCGGCCTCGGCCATCTGGCGGTCCTTTTCAGCAGCGGCCTTTTCACGGATATCCACATTCAGCTGTTCACGGCGCACGGCAACGGCCTGGCGCTGCAGTTCAGTTTCGCGTTCAAGTCTGGTCAGCTCGGCATTGGCATGCTCCTCGGCAAACACCTTGTTGATGCGCTCCTGCTCGATCTTGTACGCCTGTTCAGCCTGCGCGCGGGCTTCCTCGGTCTCTTTCTTATAGGCGGCTTTCTGCACCTCGGTATCGCGGTTCTGACGGGCGATCTCGGCTTCGGCGGCCATCTCGGCAAAGCGGCTCTCCTTTTCGGCGGCAGCCTCGGCGATACGCTTGTCCTGCTCCTTTTCAGCCACATTGCGGGCAGCCATGGTATCGATCACATTGCCGTCCTTGTCGATGAAGTTCTGGATGGTCATGTTGATGATCTCCAGACCCATGTTGCTCATATCCGCCATGGCGGCCTTGATGGATTCCTGCGCGAACTTGTCGCGGTTCTGCACCAGTTCCGAAATGGTCATCTGACCGATGATCTCACGCATGTTGCCTTCCAGAACATCCTTGGCCAGCATCTTGATCTGATCGGTATTGTAGTGCAGCAGCTGCTCAGCCGCGGTGGCGATGGAAAGATCATCCGAGCCGATCTTGATATTGGCGACAGCATCCACCACCACTGAAATGTATTCCTTGGTGGGAACAGGAGAAGCGGTCCTGATATCCACCTGGGTCAGACACAGATCCAGCTTGTCGATTTTTTCCAGCCCGGGGATCCAGAAGGTGGCGCCGCCGCGTACGATGCGATAGCCGAACTTCTTGCTGCTCACAGTCCCGTCAGGGTTCCTTACCTTGTAGTTGCGGCGCAGCAGGCCGGAAATGATGAGCGCGGTATCAGGCGAAGCGATCTTGTAGCGGGGAAGGAATTTCAGCAGCACGATCAGCAGGATCAGACCGCCGAGGATCCAGTACCAGCAGTTTGCAAGAAAGTTCAGAACACTGTTCATACTTCCAACTCCTTTTCTTTCTATCCGCGCAGATGTTATTGTCTGCCCACGACTGCATTATAGAAGATTTTCCGGCAGTTTCCGCAGCATTCCGACTGTATTGTGCGTTCTGAATGTGTGTTATGTCATTTTTTCTGTCATACAGCATCTTCGCGATGTTTGATCACTTTTCATAGCAAATATGCCGGAATCACATCAGCATATTGTCGTCAGATTCATTTTTCGCGGTTCAAAATGATTGACAAAGTCAGAAAACAGGTTATGCTATGTATGGAACGATCCGCAGGGAAAGGAGGGCATGAAGGAATGAGCAAAACGGGAAAGAAGGCCCTGATATCCGTCATCGCCGTTCTTTTCTGGATCGGCGTATGGTGGGGCGTTTCCCTGCTGGTGGATCTGCCGCTGCTCCTGCCCTCCCCTCCTGACACGGTAAAAAGGCTGTGGGCAGATCTGGGCACAGAGGTATTCTGGGCGCAGACCGGAGCAACGCTGCTGCGCGTGCTGTGCGGCTACGCGCTCTCCGTGCTGCTGGGCACTCTGCTGGCTTTCCTGTGCCATTTCGTCCGCACCGCGGACGCGCTCCTCTCCCCCCTCCGCACGGTCATCCGCTGCACGCCGGTCGCCAGCGTCATCATCCTGCTGTGGCTGTGGCTGGATAAAAACATGATCCCCGCGTTCATCTCCTGCCTGATGGTAATTCCCATCGTATGGGGAAATGTGCAGGAAGGGCTGAACGCCGCGGACCCGCTCCTGATCGAAATGGGAAAAGCGTATCATCTGACGCCCGCGAAAATGCTGAGGCACATCTGGTTTCCCTCCATCCGCTCACACTTCGCGGCGGCCTGCGCCACAGGGCTGGGTTTCGCGTGGAAGAGCGGGATCTCAGCAGAGGTCATCGCCAAACCGCTCAGGGCCATCGGAAGCGCCGTCGCGGACGCCAAGGTCTACCTGGAAACAGATGAACTGTTCGCGCAGACGCTGGTGGTCATCCTCATTTCCCTGCTGCTGGAAAAACTGCTGGTATGGCTGATCCGGAAGGGAGGGAAAAAAGCATGATCGAACTTTCCCGCGTCTGTGCCGGGTACGGAGACAGGACTGTCTTCAAAGATCTGAACCTTTCCCTGCCATCCTCCGGCCGGATCGCCCTGATGGGTGAAAGCGGTCGTGGAAAAACCACCCTGCTGCGCCTGCTGGGAGGGCTGATGAAGCCTCAGAGCGGCACAATATCGGGGCTTGAAAAGAAAAAGACCGCCTTCCTCTTTCAGGAAGACAGGCTGCTGCCATGGCGGAGCGCGCTGGAGAACGCGGCACTCGGCGGCAGCAGAGAAAAAGCCGCTCACTGGCTGAAACAGCTGGAGATCGAAAACATGAACGCCCGTCCCTCCGCGCTGTCCGGCGGCATGCAAAGACGCGTAGCCCTGGCCCGGGCGCTGGCGTTTGAAGGAGATGTTCTGCTGATGGATGAGCCCTTCAAGGGGCTGGACGAGGAACTGCGTTCGCGGGTGATCGGTCTGATCCGCGATTCCGCGCCCCTCATCATCTTCACGACCCATGATGAAGAGGAAGCCAATGAGATGAAAGCGGAAATCATCCGGCTGTAAAGCATTCCCGTCGTTTCGCACAAGTACCGGATGCAGACAGCGCCGCGGAAGCGGCCCGCGCTTTCAACTGCCGGTTTATCCGGATCACGTATACAGACCCCTTTCCGGTGATCACAGAACATTCTGAAAAAGGAACGGTGCCGCATAACAGTGCTGTTCCAGATTAAAGGAGGATACATCATGAAGAAAATGGAAATGCCCGAACTGGAATCCATTCCGTTCGAGACCGAAAATGTGATCTCCACTTCCGGCGAATGCGGCACGTTTTCGTGCGTCCCGGATGATCCCAACCATTCATGCCCCGTCTTCTGCGATATAGTTCAGTATGGCTGACTGTACAGATGAGCATAGAAAAGCCCCCGGAAGCATATCCTTCAGCTGCTTCCGGGGGCTTTTTTCTCTATGATATCAGTGTCTTCCGCAAATGATCACAGGCGCGTGTGTCACGCCCTGTCCGGCCTTCACTCAGCCTCTCCGGCCGGGACAGCCGCTTCATCCGCTTTTTCCTCCCCTGCGCGGTGCGCGCGGCGGGGCTTGATCGCGGTCAGTTCAGGCGCCTTCATGATCAGTTCAGGCTCGGCGCCCTCTTCGATGCAGGCTTTTGTGATCACGCACTTCGCCACATCCTTGCGGCCGGGCAGAGAGAACATGGTGTTCAGCATGGCGTTCTCTATGATGGAACGCAGCCCTCTGGCGCCGCACTTGAGCACGATCGCCTTGTGCGCGATCGCCTTCAGGGCGTCCTCTTCAAACTCCAGCTCGATGTTATCCAGCCCCAGCAGTCTGGTGTACTGCTTGGTCAGGGCGTTCCGGGGCTCACTGAGGATCCGGATCAGCGCTTCCTCATCCAGCGGATCCAGTGTGGCGGTAATAGGCAGACGGCCCACAAACTCGGGGATCAGACCGAATTTGATCAGATCCTCCGGATGCAGCTGGCTGAACAGCTCCGCCGTGCGCTCCGTCTGGGTAGTAACACCGCTGCCGAAGCCCATCAGCTTCTTGCCCACGCGGTTGCCGATGATCTTTTCCAGCCCGTCAAAAGCACCGCCGCAGATGAACAGGATATTGGTGGTATTGATCTGCAGGCATTCCTGCTGAGGATGCTTTCTTCCGCCCTGAGGGGGAACACTGGCGACAGTGCCCTCCAGGATCTTCAGCAGCGCCTGCTGAACGCCCTCGCCGCTGACATCGCGGGTGATGGACACGTTCTCGCTCTTGCGGCTGATCTTGTCGATCTCATCGATGTAGATGATGCCGCGCTCGGCCGCCTTGATATCATTATCCGCCGCCTGGATCAGACGGAGCAGGATGTTCTCCACATCCTCGCCCACATATCCGGCCTCCGTCAGGGTGGTGGCATCGGCGATGGCAAAGGGCACATTCAGGATGCGCGCCAGCGTCTGGGCAAGGTAGGTCTTGCCGCTTCCGGTGGGGCCCAGCATCAGGATATTGCTCTTTTGCAGTTCAGCGTCATCCTTGCTTTCGGGCGCGTTGATGCGCTTGTAGTGGTTGTACACCGCCACGCACAGCACCCGCTTGGCGCGTTCCTGCCCGATCACATACTGATCCAGCACTTCCTTCATTTCAGAGGGAAGCGGGATGGCTGTTTTCGCTCCCTTGCCGCCGGGAGCGGGACGGCGGGAATCATCGGAAATGATGTGCTCGCACAGTTCCACACACTCATCGCAGATGTACACGCCGGGGCCGGCGATCAGCCGTCCCACCATATCCTGACTCTTGCCGCAGAAGGAACAGTATTTCTTTCTCAGATCATCCTTGCTCATATTGCCTTCTTTCCGTTCTTGCGGGGCACGAAGATCTCATCGATGATGCCGTATTCCTTCGCTTCCTCCGCGTTCATGAAGTGGTCGCGGTCAGCATCCTTCTCCACCTGTTCCAGAGACTTTCCGGTCATTTCGGCCATCATGCCGTTCATCTTCTTCTTGGTCTTCAGCAGCCATTCCGCGTGGATGGTCACATCGCTTGCCTGTCCGGAAGCACCGCCGGAGGGCTGATGGATCATGATCTCGCTGTTGGGCAGCGCCAGACGCTTGCCTTTGGTGCCCGCCATCAGCAGGAA
>PITV01000068.1 GCA_017577285.1 Clostridiales bacterium | reverse complement strand
ACCTCGGGCAGCTCGGGATCCTGCTTTTTGCGCACATAGGAATCATAAGCGGAAAAGCGCCCGTCCTTCAGGAAACCCGCGGCGACGCGGTCGATACCGTTGGTGCCGGAAGCGACAGGAGGGATGCCGGGCGCGGAGTAATCGCGGATGCAGATATCGCTGATGCCGATGCCGGGCGCCACATCGGCGTCCAGTTCAGCCCCCTCCACGCCGGAGGTCAGGTGCAGGCGCAGACCCTTGTCCGCGAGCCGCTTGGCCGCCACCGCCACGGCATGGACACACAGATCCACGCCGATGTATTTCCTTCCCAGCAGGGCCGCCGCCTCCAGCGTCGTGCCTGAGCCGCAGAACAGATCCGCCACCAGATCCCCCGGACGGGTGGAGCAGCGGATGATGCGGTCCAGCAGGGCAATGGGTTTCTGGGTATCATAGCCGGTCCGCTGGGGATCCTTCTGCTGCAGATGGCTCACATCATCCCATACATCACCGGGATACACGGGATCGTCATCATAATAAATATATTCCTTCCCGCCGGACACGATGGAGCGGAACGCCCTGCCCGTATCATCCACCGCGCGGCGCATATGATTCTGCCGGTGCTCGGCGCGGGACAGCGGGACCGCCGTGATATCAAAATAGGAAGCTCTGCTCATCTGGTAGAACAGGATCACATCATGCTTGCGGCTGAAATGCTTTTCGGCGCGCCCGCCTGTCTGATATGCCCAGACGATCTCATTCTGGAAATTGCGCTCGCCGAAGATCTCATCGCACAGGATGCGGGCGTAATGGCTCATGCGGCTGTCCAGATGCAGGAACAGGGAGCCCGTCTCCTTCAGCAGCATCTTCGCCTGCAGCAGGGAGCCCCGCAGCATGGAGAGATATTCCTCTTTGCTGAAATTATCGCTGAATGTGGGCAGCTCGATCCGGGGCTTTCCGTTCTCCCAGCCCTCCCTGCCCACACGGCAGCGGTAAACGAATTTTTCTCCGGTCAGGTACGGAGGATCCATATACACGCACTGCACCTGCCCGGCATAATCGGACAGATCCGTCTGCATGTTATCCCCCAGGTACAGATGGCCGCCGGGAGCCCCGTTGTATTTTTCAAGGGTGCAAGGCATCTGTTTCCAGGACATATTCATTCCTCCTTAAAAGACCTTCAGCAGATCGATATACGCCGCGACTCCCTTCAGGAACGCGCGCTGTTCATCACATTTCCACAAAAGCTCCGCCGCCTGCTTCACCGCGGCGATAAAATCCGGATCCAGCGACCGCACCCCCTGACACGCCAGCGGGCACACGCCGAAGCCCCGGCGGTCAGCCTTCACGCAGAAGCCATCCCCCTTCGGGAATATCCACACGGGAAACAGCATGCAGGACAGGGGGCGCGTTTTTCTGTCGCAGACGCCTTCACAGGTGAGAAGCAGGCCCTGCTCCGTTTCCGCGACGCGGAACCCCTCCGGCAGAGGATCGTACAGTTCCTCTTCGCCGGGGAACAGCAGCATGCCGCCCCGCCCGTCCTCATCGGGCTGACAGCAGGCCGCGCCGCAGATCCTGCCGCAGTCATGCTTCAGGGGTGTGACCCCCGTCAGCAGGTCGCGCGCTCTGCTCAGTGCTTCCTCCATGCGGTCCTTCTCCCCTTTCCGGGCGGGCATGCTCCTTCCGGAACAGCATTCCCGCGGATCACACAAAATCACAGATAAATCCATTATCATTTTATCACCATTCGGCATGCTTTGCAAGATACGGGAAAAACGCCCGGGATGTTGGAAAAAAACATTTTTTATGCTATAATAGCAGAAACAGGATCCTAAGGAACGCCCGTGGAGGTAATGGAATGTTCTGTCTGCCGCAGGAAGTAAAGACCGCCATCCGCCTGCTGAAAGAAGCGGGTCATCCGGCGTACCCTGTGGGCGGCTGCGTGCGGGACACACTGATGGGCAGCACCCCCAATGACTGGGACATGTGCACCGGCGCCACGCCGGAACAGATGCACGCGGCCTTCGCCGGGCAGAAGATCATAGACACCGGCATCCGGCACGGCACCGTCACCCTGGTGCTGGACGGAAGGAATCTGGAGATCACCACCTTCCGGCTGGACGGGGATTACGAGGACGGACGCCACCCCCTGAGCGTCACCTACTCGGACCGGATCGATGAGGACCTGATGCGGCGGGATTTCACAGTGAACGCCATGGCCTATGACCCGGAAAAGGATGAGGTGATCGACCTGTTCGGCGGCAGGGAGGATCTTGAAAAGAAGATCATCCGCTGCGTGGGCGATCCTGAAAAGCGGTTTGAGGAGGATGCCCTGCGCATCCTGCGCGCGGCCCGTTTCTCCGCGAAGCTGGGCTTCACCATAGAAGAAAACACCCTGAGCGCCATGAAGCGCCTGGCTCCCTCGCTGAACAGGGTGAGCCGGGAACGCATCGCCCAGGAAATGAGCGGCCTGCTGACGGCGGAAAACGCAGAAAGCGTGCTGCTGCAGTGCAAAGAGGTCATTTTCGCCGCCATCCCCGAGCTGGCGCCCATGGACAGCTGCCCCCAGGTATCCATCTATCACGACAGGAACGTGTGGGAGCACACCGCGCTGGCGGTGAAGAACGCCGACCGGGATCTGACCGTGCGCTGGGCCACCCTGCTGCACGATATCGGAAAGCCGGCCTGCCACACCCGGGACGAGCAGGGATATGACCACTTCGCCGGGCATCAGGATGAAGGCATGATCCTGGCCAGACAGGTGCTGGAAGGGCTGAAGATGCCGAAGAAACTGATCAGCCAGGTGACGGTCCTCGTAAAGGAACACGATATCACCCTGACCGATGAGATCGTGTGGCCCCTGCTGGCCCAGCTCGGCAGCGAGACCTTTGACCTGCTGCTGAAGGTGAAATACGCCGATCTGATGGCCCACGCCGACTGGGTGCGCCCGAGAGCGAACGGCCTGGGCACCTACGCCGCCCTGAAGGAAATGCTGATCCGGGAAGGCCGCGCCATGAGCGTGCAGGATCTGGCCGTCCGGGGCAATGATCTGGCGGCGCTGGGCATCCGCAGCAAGGCCATCGGCGAAACGCTGAACCGCCTCTTCGAAAAGGTGGTAAAGCGGGAATGCGAAAACACCCGGGAGGCCCTGCTCCAGTGTGTAAGGGAGATCGCCCTTCCCCGGGATGATGAGGAATATATGTAGGAAACATGAAGCCGCGGCATCGATACCGCGGCCTTGTCTGCTGTATGGACTGTGAAAGAAGCTGCTGTACAGAGCGGGAAAACCCGCCGGCGGCATATATTTTTATTGCATTTTTGCCTGTAACATGGTAGGATTGTCATAACCGTTTACAGATATGAGCAGTTTACAGATATGAGGTATTTTATGTCGGCTGAATTGATGATTGCAGTGGAAGGCGTCACCCTTGTCTTTCTGATCGTGCTTCTGGTGGCATATCTGTTCCTGTGCCGTTTCAGAGGGCTGAAGAAGGACTGGTATTTCTACAGCCTTTCCTTTACCCTGATCGGCGTCGCCTTTGACATGACGGCATGGATCTGCGAGACCGTTCCCGCTCCCGTGTTCCTTCAGTACGCGGGCAATTTCCTCTCTCTGGTCATGACGAACTGCATCGTTACCACTTTCGGATACTATACCATCGAACAGATCCGGAAGAATCATTCCGTTTCCCGGATATTCGCCCGCGTGATCACCGTCTTCAACCTGCTGGGCGTCCTCATCGCCGCGACCGGCGCCCTGTGCGGCGAACTTTTCGAAGTGTCATCCGGCGCATCCGGCTTTCCCGTCTATGATGACGGCGGATTGTTCTATGAGATCCCCATCGCCCTGGCCGATATATCGCTGCTCCTCCTGTTCGGGCTGGTGCTCTGTTACGGCAGGGCGCTCGGCGCAAGAAAGCTCGCCGTGTTTGCAGTCTATTTCCTGCTTCCTCTGGCCGCCAGCATACTGGAGCTGTTGAATGAAGATATACTGTTCATATATGTGGCCATCAGCCTTTCCATGTGCATCATCTACATCATGCTGCAGGGCACTCACATAAATGAGCTGGTGCTGCGCGAACAGCTGCTGAACGAGGTGTCCTATACCGATCAGCTCACCGGCCTTCTGAACCGCCGCGCCTGTGACCGGGATGTGGCCCGGATCGGTGAAAACGACCCGGTGCATATCGTGTTCTGCGATCTGAACGGGCTGAAGCGGATCAACGATGAAAAGGGGCACAAGGCCGGAGACAGGTTCCTGCTCACCTTCGCGAAGATCATCACCCGGTATTTCCCCCACGATGCCGTGTACCGCATCAGCGGCGATGAATTCGTAGTCATGGACCGGAAGATGACGCAGGAGGACTTTGACGCCTCCATCGCGGGCCTGAGAAAAGAGATCAACGAAAACGCCGGCATCGCCGCCCTCGGCACCATATCCGGCACGGGAAACAAGATCCCCGCCCTCATCAAGGAAGCCGAAATGGGCATGTATGCCGATAAAAAGAAATTCTACAGAAGAAACCCGGATTACAGGCGCGGAAAAAGCACCTATATGAGCATGGAAGACAGCGCGGAACAGTAAGGTGCCGTCCATACCCGGCTGCCGGGACGCGCGCGTCCTTTCTCCCTCGCGCCGGACAGGCACCCTGCCGCGTGCCGCGTTCCAAAAAGCAAAGAGACCGCCGGAGCGGTCTCTTTATTTGTCTGCCTTGAAGCGGCGGCTTACTCGGCGGGCACCTCGAAGGTGGGGGTGAAGCCGCGTTCCACGATCAGGTCATACACCTTCTGGGTGTATACGCACTGTTCCAGCGCCTTCACGAAGTCAGCCCCGGCGTTCTCGGGACGGACGGCGAACAGGTTCACATAGCTCTCGGCGGCCAGGCTGCCGGGCTGCTCGGTGTAAACGGCATCCAGGTTGGGGTTCAGGCCGTTCAGGGAGGCGTTGTTGCCGTTGATCACGGCGAAGGCCACGTCATCGCGCATGGCGGGAGCCAGTTCGGCGTTCACGTCACGGAATTCCAGGCCCAGGGGGTTGATGACATCATACATGGTCACGATGCTGTCCAGGGTGGTGCCTTCGGGCAGTTCGATCAGACCGGCGTCAGCCAGCAGGATGAAAGCGCGGGTCATGTTGGTGGGGTCATTGGGAACAGCGATCTCATCGCCGGCTTCCAGCTCGTCAAAGGAGGCCTTGGTGCCGGGATAGATCCCCAGAGGCTCGAAGTGAGTGGGGATCACGCCGACCAGCTGTTCAGCCTCGTCCACGGAGGCGTTGTAGCCGGCCAGGTAAGGGATGTGCTGGAAGAAGTTGGCATCCACATCTCCGCTGGCGGTGGCGGGATTCTCGATGACATAGTCGGTCACGATCTGCAGGTCCAGATCATAGCCGAGGGCCAGCAGGTCTTCACGGATCAGGTCCAGGATCTCAGCATGGGGGCTGGGAGTGGCGATCACGGTGAGGGTGACGGTTTCCGCTACGGCTGAGCAGGCCAGCAGCAGTACCACAGACAACAGGGCAGCGAGCAGTTTCTTCATGGGTTTTTCCTCCTATATAATAATTTGCAGGGATAACAGTTTCAGCGCAGCCGGTGATCCTTCTTGCGGTTCAGGACGGTACCGGTGATGGTGATGATCTGCACCAGCACCACCAGCATGATGCTGGCCGCGTACATGATATCGTACCTGTTCTGGTTCAGGCCGTAGGTGATGGCCACGGAACCCAGGCCGCCGCCGGCCGCCGCGCTGGCCATTGCCGTATAGGCCAGGATGGTGGTCATGCAGATGGAGAATCCGTTGATCAGGGAAGGGAGCGCCTCCGGCAGCAGCACCTTGCGGATGATCTGGAAGGTGGTGGAGCCCATGGCCTGGGCCGCCTCCAGCACGCCGCCGTCCACCTCGTTCAGGCTGCCCTCCACCATGCGCGCCACATAAGGGAAGGCGCTCATGATCAGGGGGAACACCACAGCCACCGTGCCGGACTTTTTGCCCACCACATCCTTGGTGATGGGGAACAGCATGGCCAGCAGGATGAGGAAGGGGATGGAACGCATAAAGTTGATGATGACGCCCAGCACCGCGTTCAGGGTGCGCATGGGGCGGATGCCGTTCTTGCGTGTTACAGACAAGACGATGCCCAGCAGCAGGCCCAGGATGTACGCGACGATCGTCGAAACGATGCTCATGTACAGCGTATCGCCGAAAGCGGGCCACAGGATCTGCCATGATTTTACACTGACAGTGGTGCGGAAAAGCGTTTCCCACAGCCAGTTGACCGCGGCATAGACCGCGTTACCCACAGCGCCCCACCAGTCCTTGCACCAGATATAGGGGGCCTGCCAGATGATCTGCCACCAGCCGAGATTCTTCATTCGGACAGCACCTCCTTCACCGTGAGCCCCTGGCCCTGAAGGTAGGTGATGATCTTCGCGCGGTCCTCCATATTCTCAGGCAGCTCGATCAGCATCTGTCCGAAGCTTTTTCCGCCCACACGCTTCATATCGGCGGAAAGGATGTTCACATCCACATCGCACTTGCGCACCAGATCGGAAATGATGGGCTGATTCTGCTTTCCCCCGTCAAACACGATGCGCAGGGCGGGCACATCGGGCGCCGCGCTGTCATCCTCCTCGCTCTTGATGATGCCGAAGAGGCGCTTTCCGGCGGCGGACTTGGTGTGAACGAACACATCGTCCACCGGGCCCTCCTCCACGATCGTTCCGCCGTCGATGATGGCGACACGGGTGCAGATCTGGCGGATGACCGCCATTTCATGGGTGATGACCACGATGGTGATGCCCATCCGCTTGTTGATATCCTGCAGAAGGGTGAGGATGGACTGGGTCGTCATGGGGTCCAGGGCACTGGTGGCCTCATCGCACAGCAACACCTCGGGATCGCTGGCCAGGGCGCGGGCGATGGCCACGCGCTGCTTCTGTCCGCCGGAGAGCTGCACAGGATAGGCGTTCGCCTTGCTCTCCAGGCCCACGATCTTCAGCAGCTCCGTCACCCGTTCATTGGCTCTGGCACGGGGCACACCGGCGATCTCCATGGGATAGCGCACATTGCGGGCCACCGTTTTCTGCATCAGAAGGTTGAACTGCTGGAAGATCATGCACACACGGCGGCGCATGGCAAGCAGCTCGCCGCGGTTCATCTCCAGCACATTCCGTCCGTTGATCAGGATCTTACCGTCCGTGGGGGTATCCAGCCGGTTGATGCAGCGGATGAGGGTGCTTTTTCCCGCGCCGCTCATGCCGATGATGCCGTAGATATCTCCCCTTTTAATGGAAAGATCGATGCCGTTCAGGGCTGTCACCTCTCCGCCCGGCACCTGATAGATCTTTCTCAGGCCCTGCAGCTCGATGATGGTATCCTTTTTTTCCTGAAGCAGGGCTCCGTTTTCCGTTTCCGCCAAACTCAAAACCGTTCCTCTTTTCTGTCTTTCACTGCTGATGCCGGACCGTTACATAAAAACCCGCTCGCGGTTTGCGAGCGGGACCAACATACATTCAGCAAATGCACATGTCAGGCGCAGCACAAAATCCGCGAAGAAAAACTCGCGCGCATGGACATTCGCATCATCATACAGGTCATCGCACAAGCCTCCTTCCGGGTCTCCGCCCGATTTGATAGTAAGATTATAGACTGCCCTCTCCCCTTTGTCAAGGCGGACTGGGGACGGAAGACGGGCAAAAACTGTATATTAAATGCATTTTTACATTTGTTTATGCATTTCCGGGCGATATTTTTTCCTATTAAACAGGCATCCGCTCCGGTCCGGAGCCCTTATCCCCTCCGCGGCGGGGCAGGTACGCAAACTTTTTGATATTTTTTTGCGCAATGTATTGACAATCCACCGGGCAAGTGGTACATTATGCATGAGATTAGCACTCGACGGTCGAGAGTGCTAACAACGACGGAAGGAGGTATTCCCCATGGCAGTTGTGATGGACACCCGCAAGGGACGGATCCTGAACGCTATTATCGAGGATTACATCCAGACCGCCCAGCCCGTAGGCAGCCGCACTCTGGAGAAGAAGTACTTCCCCTCCCTGTCCAGCGCCACCATCCGCAACGAGATGAGCGATCTGGCGGAGCTGGGATATTTGCTTCAGCCCCATGTGAGCGCCGGACGCGTTCCCAGTCACACCGCGCTGCGCCGTTTCGCCAAGGATCTGCTGAACGGAAGCTTCGAGGATGTGAAGGAGGAGCAGCAGACCAGGGATTACCTGTATGCGCGCCGCGGACAGACTGACGACCTGATGCCCGCCGCCGCGCAGGTGCTGAGCGAGCTGACCTCCCTCACCGCCATCGTGATGATGCCGGGGCGCCGGGAGCAGAAGATCTCCCGCGTGCAGCTGATCGCCCTGAACCGTGGACAGGCGCTGCTGGTGCTGGTCACCGACAGCGGCGAGACCAGCCAGACCGTCATCCGGGTCACCGACCGGCTGGATTCGGACGGGCTCTACGCCATCAGCAAGGCCCTGACCGAAAAGCTTTCGGGACAGACCCTGGGCGATGTGCGGAAGATGCTGGATTACTACCGGCAAAGCGGAGCGGAAGGACAGGTGCTGGACGGCATCGCCGCCCTGGCCGGGAGGATCGAGAAGCAGTCCGCCGGCGAGACCGTCGTGCTGGGCGGGCGCCACAACATCCTCAACTATCCCGAATACGCGGATATCACCAAGGCCCGCGATTTCCTTTCCGTGCTGGAAGAGAATGAGCAGATGCTGTCGGTGATGCGCAAGACATCAAACGGATTCTCAGTGCTCATCGGTGATGAGATCGGCGTGCCCGGCACGGAAGACTGTGCCCTCATCTCCACCTCCTTCGGGGTGGCGGGCGGACACCGGGGCACCGTCAATATCATCGGTCCGGCACGGATGCCCTACGCCAGGGTGCTCAGCACCATGAGGCTGGTGAGCGGCATCCTGACAGAACTGATGGGAGGGAATGAATAAATGCAGCAGATACCGGAGGAAGAAATGGGTAAAGATAAGAAGAAAAAGGCCGCTGAACAGGCTCAGGCGCCTGTGAATGAGCAGCCCGCCGAGAATGAGGAAGTAAAAGAGGAAGCAGCCGGGGCCGCCGAAGAGCAGCAGGCTCCCGTAAAGGATCCCTGCGAAGAGCTGCAGACCCAGCTGAAGGCCGCACAGGATCAGGCTGAGGAATACCTGAACATGGCCCAGCGGGTACAGGCGGATTTCGACAATTTCCGCCGCCGCAACCAGAACGTGCGGGCCGAGGCCTTCGATGACGGGGCGAGAGAGTTCATCAAAACGCTGCTCCCCGTCATGGATAACCTGGAAAGGGCGCTGCAGACCCCGTCCGAAGACGCCGCCTTCAAGCAGGGCGTGGAAATGGTATACAAGCAGCTGTCCGACACACTTGCCAAGCGCGGTGTGACCGTGATCGACAGGCCGGGCGAAAAATTCGACCCCAACCTGGAGAACGCCGTCATGCAGGGCACTGCCGAAGAGGGCGAGCCCGGCACCGTATGCATGGTGCTGCAGAAGGGCTACAGACTGGGTGACAGCATCCTGCGTCACGCCATGGTCAAAGTGGTAGCCGAAGCGTAACAGACAGAGGGCAGGGCCCTCCCCGGAAAGAGCGAACACCGGATACATCATCCGTTGTCCATACATCAGAAACAATCCATACTATCGTATAAAACGGAGGAATGAAATTATGAGTAAGATCATCGGTATCGACCTTGGAACCACCAACAGCTGCGTCGCCGTTATGGAAGGCGGCGAACCCACCGTTATCGCCAACGCCGAAGGCGCCCGCACCACCCCCTCTGTCGTCGCTTTCACCAAGGACGGCGAGCGTCTGGTAGGCCAGATCGCCAAGCGTCAGGCCATCACCAATCCCGACCGCACCATCGCTTCCATCAAACGCCAGATGGGCACCAACTACAAGGTGGACATCGACGGCAAGGCCTACAATCCCCAGGAGATCAGCGCCATGGTGCTGCAGAAGCTGAAGGCTGACGCCGAGGCTTATCTGGGCGAGACCGTCACCCAGGCCGTCATCACCGTGCCCGCCTACTTCTCCGATTCCCAGCGTCAGGCCACCAAGGATGCCGGCCGCATCGCCGGTCTGGAAGTGCTGCGCATCATCAACGAGCCCACCGCCGCGTCCCTGGCCTACGGCCTGGACAAGGAAGAGAGCCACAAGATCCTGGTGTACGACCTGGGCGGCGGCACCTTCGATGTATCCATCCTGGAGATCGGCGACGGCGTATTCGAAGTGCTGGCCACCAACGGCGACACCCGTCTGGGCGGCGATGACTTCGACAACCGCCTGATCGACTATATCGCCGAGGCCTTCCGCAAGGAAAACGGCATCGATCTGAAGCAGGACCGCATGGCTTACCAGCGCCTGAAGGAAGCCGCCGAAAAGGCCAAGATCGAGCTCTCCGGCGCCATGAACAGCAACATCAACCTGCCCTTCATCACCGCTGACGCCACCGGCCCCAAGCATCTGGATATGACCATCACCCGCGCCAAGTTCAACGAACTGACCGCTGATCTGGTGGAAAAGACCATCGGCCCCATGAACAACGCTCTGCGTGACGCCGGCCTCACCGCCGCTCAGATCGACAAGGTCATCCTGGTGGGCGGTTCCACCCGTATCCCCGCCGTGCAGGATGCCGTGAAGAAGATCACCGGCAAGGAGCCCTTCAAGGGCATCAACCCCGATGAGTGCGTTGCCATCGGCGCCGCCATTCAGGCCGGCGTTCTGGGCGGCGAAGTGAAAGACGTTCTGCTGCTGGATGTCACCCCCCTGTCCCTGGGTCTGGAGACCGAAGGCCACATCTTCACCAAGCTGATCGAGCGCAACACCACCATCCCCTACACCAAGTCTCAGGTATTCTCCACCGCCGCTGACGGACAGACCACCGTTGAGATCCACGTGCTGCAGGGCGAACGTCCCATGGCTTACGACAACAAGACCCTGGGCCGCTTCCAGCTCTCCGGCATCCCCGCCGCCCCCCGCGGCGTGCCTCAGATCGAGGTGACCTTCAGCATCGACCGCAACGGCATCGTGAATGTATCCGCCAAGGATAAGGGCACCGGCAACGAGCAGAAGGTGACCATCACCGCTTCCACCAACATGAGCGAGGAAGAGATCCAGCAGCGTGTGAAGGAAGCCGAGCAGTACGCCGAGCAGGACAAGCAGAAGAAGGAAGAGATCGAGACCCTGAACCATGCCGACAGCCTGATCTATGAACTGGAGAAGCAGCTGAAGGACAACGGCGACAAGCTGAGCGAGGAAGACAAGACCACCGTTCAGAACGAGATCGACGCCTTCAAGAAGGTCCGCGAGGGCAACAATGTGGAAGAGATCAAGAACGCCATGCAGGCCATGACCGAAAAGGTATACGCCATCTTCGGCAAGCTGTATCAGCAGCAGGGCGCTCCCGACATGGGCGGACAGCCCGGCCCCGATATGGGCGGCAATTACGGCGCCGGCAACGCCCAGAACGATGACGGCACCTTCAACGCCGACGGCGACGTGCATTAAGCGCTTCGCAGGCAAATGAGAAACGAGAGAAAACAGTAAGTTTTATTTTGAAACGGGCGGGTTGTTCCGGTGAGGAGCAGCCCTCCGTTCCTGCCGTGAGAGTGATATAAATGGCAAACAAGCGTGATTATTACGAGGTGCTGGGCGTCGACAAGAACGCCAGCGCCGACGATATCAAAAGAGCATACAGAAAGCTGGCCAAGGAATGCCATCCCGATCTGCATCCCGATGACAAGACTGCCGAGGAACGGTTCAAGGAGCTGAACGAAGCCAACGAGGTGCTTTCCGATTCGGACAAGCGCGCCCGCTATGATCAGTTC
>PITV01000067.1 GCA_017577285.1 Clostridiales bacterium | reverse complement strand
ACCGTGCGCTGGCAGTGCGATGTGCCGTTTCCCGAGGAATGCCACTATGTGAAGTACGGCTTTTTCCTCACCGGCCGGACGGGGGAGCGCTGCTGGCGCAACGCCTGCGGCACCTATCCGGATATCACCGCTGAGGGCAGCTTCGAGATCCTCCAGATCAATGATACCGATGTGTTCACCGTGCCGGCCTGGACCAGGGGCTGCGTATGGTATCAGATCTTTCCCGAGCGCTTTGCCCGCTCCGGCGAAAACAGGGGAAAGTTCGATCCCTGGGACGCCGCTCCCACCCGCGACAACTTCCTGGGCGGCGATCTGAAGGGCATCACCGGGCATCTGGATCATCTGGCGGATCTGGGCGCCGGCTGCATCTATCTGAACCCCGTGTTCCTGGGGGATTTCAATCACAAGTACGCCACCACCGATTATATGAAGGTCGATCCCGCCTTCGGAACGGAGCAGGATCTCATCGATCTGGTGGACGCGGCTCACCGCCGCGGCATCCGCGTGGTGCTGGACGGCGTGTTCAATCACTGCGGCGTTCATTTCGCCCCCTTTGAGGATCTGATGGAGAAGGGGGAGAGCAGCGGGTACCGTTCCTGGTTCTATCCGAAAAAGTACCCCGTCCGGATCTATGCCTCCTGCTACGAGTGCGTGGGCGATTATCCCTACATGCCCCGGCTCAACGGCTCCGATCCCGGCGTGCGCGCCTATGTGAAGGAAGTGCTGCTCTACTGGCTGGAGCGCGCGCACATCGACGGCTGGCGCTTCGATGTGGCGGATGAGCTGGACCGCCACGCCGTCACCTTCTGGCGTGAGGAGATCAAGAAGCGGTATCCGGAGGCCGTCATGCTGGCCGAGACCTGGGGCGGCGCCTCGCGGATGATCGGTCCCGACGGCTTCGACAGCGCCATGAACTATCTTTTCCGCGATGCCGTGATCGATTATTTCGCCCGCGGCGCCATCAGTGAAAAGGAACTGCAGCGGCGGCTGGACAGCATGCTGATGCTCTATCCCGACGAGGCCCGCCACTCCCTGTACAACTGCCTCGGCAGCCATGACACCGCCCGTTTCCTGACAGAGGCCGGCGGCGAGGGGGAGAAGTGGCGCCTCACCATGGCCATGGCCTTCCAGATGCTGTTTCCCGGCGCCCCGGCTGTCTATTACGGCGATGAGATCGGCATGACGGGGGAGAACGACCCCGGCTGCCGCGGCGGGATGGCCTGGAAGAAACAGGACAGGGCCCTGCTGCTGTGGCAGAAGGAGCTGATCCGGGAGCGCAGGGAGCATCCGGCGGTACGCACCGGCTCCTACAGAGTTCTGAAGGCTGAAGACCGCATTTTCGCCTTTATCCGCGAGAGCGGGGAAGACCGTGTGATCGCTGTGTTCAATACCGGCGACCGCACTCAGAGAGTGGACCTGACGGAAACAGGAGGGTTTGTCGACGCCCTGCCGCATTCCGTAAAGATCATACATTGAACACCCAATAACGACCTATCTAACTCAAGGAGGAAAATCACCCATGTTGAAGAAGATCCTTGCCGTCCTGCTGGTATGCATGATGGTCCTGCCCGCTGGCCTGTCCCTGGCTGAAGAAGAAGCTGTCACCATCAACTTCTGGCATCACTACAATGCCCAGTCCCCCGAGAACGAGACCCTGATGAACGTTCTGATCCCCGCCTTCGAAGCCGCCAACCCCGGCATTAAGGTGAACGCTGTTTCCCACGAGTGGGCTCAGCTCCATGACAAGGTGCTCATCAGCGCCACTTCCGATTCTCTGCCCGATGTCGCCCGCTGCGATATCGCCTGGCTGCCTGAATTCCAGGCCATGGGCATCCTGGTCGCCCTGGATGAAGAAATGGCCGATTTCGCCGAAGTGAGCGGACAGCTGCTGGACAGCGCCATGTCCACCGCCAGCATCGGCGGCCACTACTATGCGCTGGCCCTGAACACCAACAGCAAGATCGTTTTCTACAACGTTCAGATGCTGCAGGATGCCGGTATCGAAGTTCCCGCCACCATGGATCAGTGGGTGGAAGCCGTCAAGGCCCTCTCCGGTGAGAACGCCAACGGTCAGCAGACCTGGGGCTGGAACGAACCCGCTCTGGCCGGCTGGAACATCTGCCCCTTCATCTGGAGCTTCGGCGGCGCTCTGCTCAGCGATGATCAGACCGTAGCCACCGGTTATGTCAACGGCCCCGCCACCGTGAAGGCTGTTGAGACCTTTGCCCAGCTGGTGCAGGCTGAAGCCATCACCGGTTTCAACGCCGGCGACATCCCCATGACCGACGGTTTCGGCATGGGCCGCTATGCCATGATGCTGGAAGGCCCCTGGAAGTCCGCCGAGCTGGAAGGCAACTATCCTGACGTTCCCTACGCCACCGCTCCCATCCCCGCCGGTGAAGGCGGAAGCATCTCCGTGCTGGGCGGCGAAGATATCGCCATGTTCAACACCGCCAACAAGGAGGCTGCCTGGCTGTTCATGCAGTTCATGACCAGCGAGTTCGCCGAGACCGAAATGGCTAAGTGCGGCCAGATCCCCGTCAACAAGGCCGCTCTGGAGAGCGACACCGTGAAGGGCGCCTCTTTCGCTCCCTTCATCGAAGCCATCCAGACCGCCAAGGCCCGTCCCACCGTCGCCGCCTGGAGCGAGATGGACAATGACCTGCAGAACGCTCTGTACTATGTCGTGACCGGTGAAAAGACCGCTCAGGAAGCCATGGATGAACTGGCTGCCAAGTGGGACACCCTGCTGAAGTGATAACAGCTGCCCCGGCATATCCCTGAAACGGTGCCCCGGAGAGGAGCAGGCTTCCTCTCCGGGGCGTCCGCGGGGACGAATGATGCTTTTGAAGAAAGGAGTGGGAACATGATCACACGATCCCGCATGAACCGGGCGCAGATCATCGCGCTGCTGGCGCCGGGCCTGATCGTCTTCGGCCTGTTTACCGTATATCCGATCATCCGTCTTTTCATGATGAGCTTCTGCGGTATCAAACTGGAGACCATGTTCGTTCAGCCCTTCTGCGGCCTTGACAACTATGTTCACGTGTTCAGCGACCCGACCTTCGGGACCTCCTTCGTCAACAGCATCGTCTATACGGCGGTCACCGTTCCCGCCCAGATGGCGCTGGGGCTGTTCATCGCCATCCTTCTCAACGGCATCAGACGCTTTTCCGTCACCTTCCGTGTCATCAACTATCTCCCCGTCGTCACCTCCTGGGTCATCGCGTCTCTCGTGTTCAAATATGTTTTCCAGACCGAGGGCCTGCTCAATTATTTCCTGCGCACCGTCATCAAAGTGATCCCCAAAAATGTCAAATGGCTGAACGAGCGCTGGGGCGGCATGACCGTCGCCATGATCCTGGGTACCTGGAAGGGCATCGGCTGGAACATGGTCATCTTTCTCGCGGCGCTGCAGCAGGTGCCGAAGGATCTGTACGAGGCCGCCGATATCGACGGCTGCGGCGCCTGGAAAAAGTTCACTCACGTCACCCTGCCCGCCATCCGGGGCACCATCCTTTTCGCCATGGTGGAGCTGACCATCGGCGGATTCAACGTGTTCACCTCCATTCAGATGATCACCGGCGGAAAGCCCGCCGATCAGACCCAGACCCTGCTCACCTGGATGTACAAAAACGCCTTCTCTCTTGACCATGATATCGGCTACGCGGCTGCGCTGAGCTTCGTTATGGCGTTTACGCTGGGGCTGCTGGCTGTTGTCCAGTTCCGCATGATGCGCAGCCGCGACGTGTAAGGAGGCAGGCGTTATGAAGAGCAGAAAGTTCGCAAAGATCAGAAGCGCCGCCATCCGCTATCTGCTGCTGACGGCAGGCACCGTGATATTCGCGCTGCCGATGGTCTACATGATATCGACATCTCTGCGCCCCAACGGAGCGCTTTACGAGTGGCCGCCCCGCTTTTTCCCGAAGCCCGGTGCGATCACTTTTGAAAACTTCGAATATATCCTCGATCAGAAGAAATTCCTCATCAATTTCCTGAACTCGGTCTTCGTATCCGTTTGCACCGTGGGGCTGGCGGCGTTCGTCTCCTCGGCCCTGGCCTTCGTGATCGGCCGGTTCAGATCCCGTGCCACGAAGCTTCTGTTCGCCTTCATCATCATCACCATGATCATTCCCGGCACCACCATGATCATTCCCCAGTTCACCCTGGCGAAGCGCTTCGGCCTGATCGATAAGATCTGGGGCCTGATCCCCTTCTATGTGGCGTGGGTGATCCCCTTCTCCACCTTCATGATCAAGGGATTCATGGAGAACATCCCCGATGAGATCGTGGAGGCGGCGTGGATCGACGGCGCCAGCGTGTTCAAGGTCTACACCCGGGTGGCGATGCCGTTGGCGGCCCCCGCCATCGCCTCCGTCAGCATCTTCAATTTCCTCACCGCCTGGGAGGAATATCCCTGGGCTGTCACGGTCCTGAGCAAAAGCGAGGAGCTGCGCACCCTGCCCATCGCCATCGCCGGCTTCAACAACCAGTATGGCAATGTGCAGTGGGGATACCTCTTCGCCCTGTCCGTCCTGTGCATGATCCCCGTGGTGATCATCTTCATCCTGTGCCAGAAGTTCTTCATCCAGGGCCTCACCGCGGGCGGCGTCAAGGGCTGATCCGCGGCCCCGCGCTTTCCGGCGGCGCCGGTATGTGCACCGTATATCTTTTGTTTGTAAAAGAGCAGCAGCTCTTCATGATACACTTCTCCTTTCCCGCCCCGCGCGTCATCGGGCAGCGATGCGCGGGGACTTTTTATGTCCTTTTCCGTTTTTTGCCGGCGGGGGACGGGCGGGCGCGTGCAAAAGAGCATTGACAAAACCCCGGTTTGGTGATACCTTATCTGCAGACAGATCATCCATCCCCTTCCCGTTTGTCCGGTTTGTGGCAATGATTGGTCATTTGATACAGTATGAGAGTAAAAACCACGAAAAATTCGGCAATAATTGCGCATAATATGACAAAATATGTTATTGCATAAAACGCTGAAATGTCGTATACTGTTAGGGTATCGAAAGCACTTTCATAGTATCTGTCGAATATTAAAGATATCACGCTGAAAACCCGGCATCCCGCGGGAGGCACCCGTTTCTGCCGGTCGGAGGAAATACATGGAACTGAACAGCAGTCCGAAAAAGCAGGCGTCATACGCGAGCCTGAGAAACATCAATCCGCGGAAGCTGCGCTCCTACAAGGAGTTTTTATTGATCTTGCCCTTCCTGATCCTTGTGGCGCTGTTCTCTTATTTTCCGCTTTTCGGATGGATCTACGCGTTCCATGATTACAAGCCGCCGTTCCCCATCACCAATGACACCTGGGTGGGCCTCAAATGGTTCATCACCATATTTGACAACCCCGTCCGTCTGAAGAACGTCATCCGCGTGCTGCGCAACACCTTTATCATGAGCGGCATCTCCCTGCTGTTCAGCTGGTTCCCCATGGTGTTCGCCGTGTTCCTCAACGAGATCCGCTGCAAGCCCTTCCGCAAGTTCGTGCAGACGGTCACCACCCTGCCCAACTTCATCAGCTGGGTGCTGGTGTACGCCATCGCCTTCAGCCTGTTCAGCACCAACGGCGCCGTCAACTCCGTGCTGCAGCAGATCGGCGCCACCACGGAGGCGATCCCCTTCCTGACGCAGACAGACGGCATCTGGTTCAAGATGTGGCTGTGGCTCACCTGGAAGAACGCCGGCTGGGCGGCCATCATGTATCTGGCGGCCATCAGCGGCATCGATGAGCAGATGATCGAGGCCGCCAAGGTGGACGGTGCCACCAGGATGCAGATCATCTGGCACATCACCATCCCCAGTCTTCTTCCCACCTATTTTGTCATCGTCATGCTCAATCTGGCCAACTTCCTTTCCAACGGCATGGAGCAGTACTACGTGTTCCAGAACGCCTTCACCCAGGATTATGTGGAAGTGCTGGATCTGTATGTGTACAATATGTCCATGAGCGGCACCGGCATGTATCCGCTGGCGACAGTCGTCAGCATCCTCAAGAGCCTGGTCAGTGTCGTGCTGCTGTTCGTAACGAATACCGCCTCCAAACTGATCCGGGGCGAAGGATTCATTTAACAGGATCGTTCCGCCGGACAGATCAGAGAAAAAAGGAGGCAGAAATTCATGCAGAACACGACCCCGAACGAAATCAAGCCGGAAATGACCTTCAAAAAAAGCCGCATCAAGACCAGCGCCGGCGACAAGATCATTTCGGTGATCACCTATTTCATATACGCGCTCTTCGCGTTCGTTTGCGTCTATCCGTTCTATTACGTCATCATCAACTCCTTCAGCGCGAACAACCTTTCCGAACGCGGAAAGGTGCTGCTGTACCCGATGCAGATCCACTTCAAGAACTATGTTTCAGTGTTCACTCTGCCGGGTATCCTTGACGCCGCGAAGGTCTCTGTGTACCGTACCGTGATCGGCACCGTGCTCACCGTCATCGTGGCGGCCTTCCTGGGCTTCATGTTCACCCGCAACACCCTGTGGCGCAGGAAGCTGTGGTACCGCTTCGTCACGGTGACCATGTACATCAACGCCGGTATCATCCCCTGGTTCCTCACCATGAAGCTGCTGGGGCTGACCAATAATTTCTGGGGATATATCTTCCCCATGATCATTCAGCCCTTCTACATCGTTCTGTGCAAGACCTACTGCGAATCGGTGCCGCAGGCGCTGCAGGAGGCCGCGGAGATAGACGGCGCGGGCACGCTGCGCGTGTTCTTCTCCGTCATGCTGCCGGTCATCAAGCCCATCATGGCTACCATCGCCGTGTTTGCCGCCGTCAACCAGTGGAACTCCTTCCAGGATACGCTGCTGCTGATGAGCGATGAAAAGATGTACACCCTGCAGTTCAGGCTTTACCAGTATCTCACCTCTGCCAGCAGCCTGAAGGCGCTGGTCAGCAATTCCACCAGCAGCACGGCCATGATGGCGAGCCTCGCATCCGCCGCCACCGCCACCTCCATCCGCATGACGGTTACGGTCGTGGTCGTGTTCCCGATCATGTGCGTATATCCCTTCTTCCAGAAGTATTTCACAAAGGGCATCATGATCGGCGCCGTCAAGGGCTGATGACGGCATTCACCAACCCCGGATCAAAGCAGGAATGCTTTATCAAATAAAAAGGAGGTACCCCAATGAAAAAGTTTCTGGCTCTGTTGCTGGCTGTGATCATGGTCCTCACCATGGCTGTCAGCGCGATCGCGGAAGAAGAACTTCTGCAGATCACCATCTTCGACGAAGCTGCGAACTATCACGGCATTCAGACCGGCTGGTTTGCTCAGGTCGTCAAGGAAAGGTTCAACATTGAACTGAACATCATCGCTCCTCAGGTCGCCGGCAACAGCGTGTTCGCCACTCGTGCCGCTGAAGGCTATCTGGGCGATATCCTGATCATGGATAAGGCGAGCTTCGCCGATGCCATCGCTGCCGGCCTTGTAAAGGACATCAGCGACGCGCTGCCCGGCATGGAACATCTGCAGCCCTTCATGGTGCAGATCAATTCCTACAACAAGGATTTCGGTGAGGGCGTCTACTACGGCATCCCCGCTGAAATGACCGACACCAGTCCTGTCACCCTGACTGCTGAACTGGTCGGCTCTCAGCCCCAGCTCCGTTGGGACCTGTATCAGGCTGTCGGCGCTCCCGAGATCGCTGATATCGATGCCTTCCTCGATGTGCTGGCTCAGATCCACGCGATCCATCCCGCCAACGAAGCCGGCGATCCCGCTTATCCCTTCACCCTGTGGCCTGACTGGGATAACAACGACAACATGAGCGGCCCCGCCAACGTTGTTCAGCTGACCACCTGGTACGGCCAGAAGCTGAAGAACAGCGCCATGCTGATGCCCGACAACACCTTCGCCAAGATCACCGACCGTGAGGTCGCCTACTACAAGATCGTGAAGATGCTGAACAAGGCTTTCCAGATGGGTCTGGTTGACCCCGAGTCCTTCGAACAGGGCTGGAACGAAGTCTGCGCCAAGATCTCCAACGGCCAGGCTGACGTGATCTGGTACAACTGGGAGATCGGTTTCTGGAACAGCCAGGAGCGTCTTAACAACGGCACCGCTTTCCAGTTCATCCCCGTTGGCGATCAGGTTTACTATTGCGATGCTGACCCGTTCTACGGCTCTGCCCGTGTATGGGGCGTCGGCAACGGCATTGACGAAGAGACCTACGAGCGCGTCATCGCTTTCCTCGACTGGTATGCCAGCCCCGAAGCTCTGGTCTTCCAGCACTGCGGTATCGAAGGCCTGACCTACACCGTGAACGCCGAAGGCAAGTATGATGTGTACATGGACAATGCCCTGATGGACAACCTGCCCGTGCCCGCTCCCTATGAAGGAAACTATCAGGATGGTTTCAACGCTGTGAACCAGTGGCTGTGCGCCTCCATCTGCACCAACCCCATCACCGGTGAGACCTATGATATGAAGTTCTGGGCTTCCTACATTGCCAAGAACATGACTCAGATGAAGTCCGAATGGATGGCCCGCTTCGACGCTCAGAACGCCGTTGACTGGATGAAGAAGAACGGAAAGCTGCTGGCCAGCCCCAGCGTAAGCTTCAGCCCCGCTTCCGATGACAACGATCATGCTCTGATCCGTTCCGAGATCAACACCAGCCTGTGCAAGTACACCTGGCAGATGATCGCCGCTCCCGATGACGCCACCTTCGAAGCCCTGTGGGACGAGATGGTAGCCGAACTCGAAGGTCTGGGCTACGATGATCTGTTCGAATATGACTGCGAGAAGTGGCAGCCTGAAGTCGACATGAAGATCGAAGCCGCCGCTGCCGCCGCTCAGTGATCGGCACAGTGAATTGATCTTTCCGTGAATAACGGAAGGGCACCCCGCGAGGGGTGCCCTTTTCATATGCGAAATGTGAACAGCCGCCGGAATGACCGGCGGCTGTACTGTAAAGAAACGGAATAATGACGCGGTATAAGGATACGGCACCCTGCTGTAAAGACGCGATGCCGGCGCGCCTCCGGGCCTCCGCCGCGGTATCAGCCCTGAGGCTCCGGCACGGTCCTTCCGTCCCGCTCCGCGTTCACCCTGTCCACCAGTTCATCGAAGCTCATCTTGCCCATTTCGCGCTCGTTGCTCTTATCTGTCGGATCGCGCCGGCAGATGGAGGCGTACTCGCACCAGGTGCAGGGCGTCGTGGAGCCGCCGGAGCACAGGGGAGAGGCATCGGTCCGGCCGCTCATCATCTCCTGCATCAGTTCCCCCGCCTTCCTGCGGGCGTGGGCCAGCAGGGCGCGCATGTCCTCCAGCGAGGCCGCCTGGGCGCCCTCCCGGAAGGATTCATCCTTTTTCAGATAGCCGGGGATCCCGGGTGTGCCCTCGCCGCTGTCCATCAGGCGGATCACCGCGGCATCCCGCAGGGCCAGCCCCTCCAGACGCAGCTGCTCCGCCAGCTTTTCCTCGATATCGGTCTTTTCCTTGTCGCCGTCCACCAGCGGATCGGTGATGTGTGAATAGAAGGCGCCGGCCGGCAGGGTGTTCTCCCTGCCCTTTTCCCGGTCGTTCTCCAGGGCGGCGTTCAGGTACAGCAGCAGCTGCAGCTGGGTGCCCCACCACACCTTGGCGCCGTCGATCTTTTTGGCGGAAGATTTGTAATCCACCACCCGCAGGTACATCCCCTCATCGCCTTCATAGCGGTCGATGCGGTCGATGCGTCCCCTGAGGAAGGCCTGCGTCCCGTCGGGCATGGTGATGGGCAGGGCGGGCAGGCTGTTTTCAGCGGTGGGATCACCGAACACCACCTCCGAGCCGCCGGGGCGGAACGCGGAGGAGCGGGAGGCCTTCGTAAAGGCCCAGGCCACCTGCTTCAGGGCCTTCTTGTAGCCCAGCCCCGCGTGGCGCAGCCTGGCGCTGTCCTGCATGGGCCCCTTTTCCATCAGTTCCTTCATATGGGGGCCGATGGCCTGCTCCATGGCCTCGTCGCAGGTCTTTTTGTCGATCTGCGGCCAGCCTTCGATCTGCGGCAGCAGCCGGGTGAAGCTTTCCATGCAGTCGTGGTAGAAGGTGCCCGCCTCGTTGGCGGGGATATCCCATTCATCCCGCTTTACGGGCTTCAGGCCGTATTCGATATAATTTTTGAAGGGGCACTCGGCGAAGTTCTCCAGCCTTGTGATGGAGAAAACCCGGTCGCCGAAAAGCTTCCTCGCCACATCCTCCGGGATGCCGGAGGGGAGCGGCGGCCGGAAGGCGGCCCTGATCTGTTCCGTGCGGCGCGTCCACGCGTCATCTGTGCACAGGTACTGCCAGGTCTCCCGCCATTTTCCGGTCAGGCTGTCCTTCTGCATCAGAAGGGGGATCATGTTCAGCGCGGGCACGGGCGCCAAAGGCTGCTGCGCACCGCTGATCATGGTGATGCCGCCCTCCTCCTTCAGATCCGGGAAGATGCGCCTCACGCGGCCCAGCAGGGGCAGCGGGCTCAGGGCTGCGCCGTCCTGGGTGGCCTGGGGATGGGAAAGATACAGCTTTTTCTCGGGCGCGCTGAAGGTCTTCCATATGTCCAGACGCCGCATGTCATCCTGCTCGGAGCCGGAAAGGGAGAAATGCACCTGCATCCGGCCCTCCATGTCGGCCTGCTCCCTGTCGGTCAGCAGCATGGGCGCGGCGGGCTCCATCAGGGAATCGCACAGCCCGGCGGCGAACACGATCTGCATATCATTGAGGGGCATGTTTCCCAGCGCGCCGCACATCACGCAGCCCCCGGCGGGGGGCAGGGCGGAAAGCTCCTTCTGGCTGAGCCCCGCCTCCAGGAACAGCGCCAGCTGTCCCGGCGTCAGCTCGTATCCTTCCAGCAGGGAATGCATCTGATCCAGCATTTTCATCAGCGCGTCCCACACCTGATCGTTCTGAAGCGCCTTGTCGGGGTACCCCTCCTTTTCCAGCCGGTCCCGCTGCGCGTTCAGGGTGCCGGCGGCGCCGGTACGGGTGAGATAATCGTATACGGCGGTCAGGATGCCGGCGGTATCGGCGGGGGATTCAAAGGCCGCTTTCAGCTTCAGAAGCGGCGTCATCAGCGCCTTGCGGCATTTTTCGGGGATCTGCCGCTCCTCCTCTTCACCCCTGCGGAAGGCACGGTCAAACAGCTTTCCGCGGATGCCCCTGGAAAGGATGTAGTTTTCATATTCGTACAGTTCCTTCTCCTCAGCCGGGCAGTATCCGGAATGGACCATATCCAGCATGTCGCTCTGCTGTCCGCCGTCGATGAACCGCAGCGAGGCCAGCAGGAACCGGCTCAGCCCGTGGGAGAGGGCGGGCAGCTTCTGCGCCACATACAGCGGGATCATATAGGAGGAGAGCACGCTTCCGGCCAGCGAAAGGGCGGCGGGGGAGCCGTCCGTCACCAGCGCCATGCGGTCAAAGGGAACGCCCGCCCTGTTCTCCAGCAGCATGCTTTCGGCGATGACGTGCATCTCGGTGTAGGCGTTGGGCACGCTCTTCAGGCTGATGCCCTCCGGCTCGCCCTTCACGGTCCTGGCGAAAAACTGCAGCAGCTGTGTCTGCAGATGCTGCAGGGCGGGAACGGCGGGGGAGGGATCGTTCTTCAGCCATTCGATGGAAACGTCCCTTCCGGCCTCCGCCATGCTCTTCTGCAGCCGGTTCAGCGATGCCGTGACCGGCGCGAAGGCGGCGTTCCCCTTTTCGCTGCACACCAGTATGCAGGTATCAGCGGCGCACAGGGAAAGGGCGGTGATGACGGAGCGCAGCTCCTCTGTGATCATATCGAAGCCGTAGACGAACAGTGTGGTGTTCTCCATCAGCCCGCTCTCCGGCAGCCGCCGGATCATATCTGCGGTCTCATCCTCGCCGTCCATGTATTTGCCTTCCAGCTCCCGGCCGTAGCCCTCCCAGATCATGCACAGGTCCAGCGC
>PITV01000066.1 GCA_017577285.1 Clostridiales bacterium | reverse complement strand
GAAATTGTAGGAGCACGACTTGCCCATGGCGGCGTATCTGTCGACCCGCTCAGAGGAAGTATATTTTATGAAATCATCGTAATCTTCCGGGAAAACGATGATGCGGAAGAATTCGTACAGCTTTTTGATGCCGGAAAGGCCGGAAGGCAGAGCATCGATCACCGAGGTGAACTCATCTGTGCCCTTTACCCGAACAACAAGATCCTGAGTCTGATTGACGAACAGAACAAGGTCATAGTTATCAGAAAGACTGTCCAGCGTAGAGTTCATGCCGGCCTCTTTCTGCCGCCGTTCCTCTTCTTTCTGCTTCAGATACGCGAGATTCTCCTGACTGGCCTTGTAGCGTGATATGGCCAGGGACAGCACCCTGTTCAGCTCTATCAGTGTCTCGCGCTCCAGCGTGCTGAATTCATGGATCTGTGTAATATAGCGTACAGAAACAGAACCCACAGGCTCATTGTTGCACAGGACGATCTGATTGAACTCGCTCCGGACGGGGCATTCCGGATGCGTGCGGAGACCGCAGTTTTCAGATCTGCAGTTTCCGATATCGGCCACACCGTCTGTATATACGGGGCAATGGGGATCTGAGTAGGGGCAGTCCTTGCAGTATACATCGGGGGAAGACCAGATGTTCTCTGCCAGCGGTGAGCCGGAGATCACGCTGGATCCGTCCAGTCCGTGGAATACCATCTGATCGGCCTTGAACAGCTGCCGCATGGGCTCCGCGAATGTACGCAGCAGCTCCATGGGGTCTTCATCATGGTTTGCAAGGTAATCCGCCACATCGCCGCGCAGCTTTTCATGGGCGTACTGGATAGTCTGCTCCTTCGCGATCTGTTCGGTGAAGAAGGACAGCCGTGATACCAGAGATTTGTCCGTCCGCTTTTCATCACCGGTCAGGGAGACGGAAGAGGTATCCGCGGCTCCTTCACGAAGACTGATCAGGACCAGCGTGGAGTTCAGAACACGGAGCTTTGAGCCCAGACGGAGCAGTTCTCCGCCGGTATAGAACCCGCATACGGGTGCGATCTGCTGCAGGGGAACAGTTTCCCGACTGATATCGTCATCGCCCCAGAAAAAGCGGCGGACAGCGCAGGAATATACCTTCAACACCTGCGGAGCGAAAGCCGCAATATCCGGCATCTTTTCGTTGATGCCGGAAAGAATCGCGTTTCTGTCACCGTACGCGATACGGACGTGGGCATCCTCCGGTATGGCAGTCAGCGTCTGGATGGAGCGGTCTGGAAGAAATGCCTGAGGCGTGCGGATGAACTCGACACCGTCTTCCTCCACGATAAGAGGAAATACCAGCGCGTCATTATCCTCCAGTGTCAGGTTGAGGTATTTTTCGTAAATGCTGAAAGCGGGGTGTCCGTCTATATCGTGAATGATCTTTCCTTCACAGCCGGTAACGCGCATATAGCGTCCCAGCCCCTTCCAGCCCAGTACATAGGCGGAAGATATATGCAGTTCACTGCCGTAGTAAAGGATCGCGATCATACCTTGCCGCACCGTTTCGAGGCCTGCTGCCATGACGCCGGCGGTAATGGCGGGATCGTTGTAGCAGATGCTGGTACCTCCGAATATGACGATATCACCGGGCAGACCGGGTACATTGTTATCGATATTCAGTTTTTCAAGATAAGTGCTGGAGGGGATCAGCTCAACGGCCCGCAGACCGTCCCTTTTTCTGCATATATCCCACAGATCATCCAGCGATCTGGGCGTTCCGCCTTCTTCAACCCGAACCAGTTCCACCCGGCTGTCAGGCTCTTCAAAGATAAAGCATGTGATGTGGATGCCGAGGGACAGACTGCCGTCCGCGATATTGCCGGAAGCTTCCGCACCGTAATATACGGACCCGGGGAAATGATACTGTATCAGCTTTGTGACATCACCAAGAAGGTCCTGAGCGTCATGCGTCCAGGTGATATAGAAAAAGATCCCCTCCGCATCCGTTCTTTTGCGGCCTGAACTGATCCGCGTGAATGTCTGCGAAAGACCTTCTTTGCTTTTGTACGTAAACTGATACGTTTTCATTCCGTATATCCTCCTCCGGAACAGGAACAATGGAATACATATCAATTGGAAACACTTCTCTAACATTAGATTATATCACATGTAACCGAAATGTCAATGTTTTGCCTGCTTTTTGTACCGCTGTTATGAATGATAAAAACAAAAAAGTAGGATTTTGCGGGAAGATGTCGAATGAATAACTGTGACTGTGTCCAATATACTGCCTGCAGCAGGTCATTCATCTGTTCCGGATGGATGGCAGGCGTCTTGGAGGAGAACGATGGACGGAAACGGTACGCAGGAAAACAAAGAACGGATAACGCGCAAGAAAGGAACGGTCGCGGCAATCGCTGGCTTTTTATTCGGGCTTGTCAAAAAGGGGCCGAAGGCCGTAGTCAGGTGGATCAGGAGACTGTTCGGAAGATGATCCGGCAGACCTCTGATGCGGGGACAGCACGGTGAGGAGCAGCCGGACAGATTGTGCCGTATGTGTTTTTGCGCGCCCGGAAACAAGTGATCCGGGCCTTTTGTGATCTTTTGGAAGAACGGAGCCGGTTATGGACTGGATGTATCTGATCTATTTTCTGCTTGGGATGCTGCTTTTCTGCGGAGCAAAGATCTGCAGAAAAGGCGAATGGAACGAAGAATATACATCCTTCGGGCAGATGAAGATACTGCAGGGCGCCACCGTGCTTCTGATCTCATTCCATCATATGGCGCAGAAGACCTGTGCGCCCTGGCATGAATCCCGCTATATCGTTCACGGACTGGATCTGTTTGTGCCAATGGGGTATCTGTTTTGCGCTGTGTTCCTGTTCTGCAGCGGCTACGGCCTTTACAGAAGCCTGAAAACGAAACCCGGGTATCTGAAGCATTTTATTCGCAGACGCATCCTGCCGGTCATTGCCGCCTATTATCTTTCGGAGATCATTTATCTGGCGGTTCGCGTCCTGATGGGGGAAAAGACGGGAGCGCTGGATATCATCTGGTATCTGAGCGGACTGCACATGGCAAACTTCAATGCATGGTATATTATCGCCATCATCTTTTTCTATTTTGTATTCTATTTTTCTTTCCGCTTCTGCAGAAAGGAACGGACCGCCATCCTTCTGGTGTTTGCCGCAGCATTGCTGTATACTGCGGGAGGCGCCCTTATCGACCACCAGAATGACTGGTTCATGCGGGGAGAGTGGTGGTATAACAGCATCATCCTCTTCCCGGCGGGCCTGCTGTTCGCGAAA
The DNA here is from genome assembly GCA_017577285.1 of Clostridiales bacterium. Classification (GTDB taxonomy): domain Bacteria; phylum Bacillota; class Clostridia; order Christensenellales; family Aristaeellaceae; genus ZC3RG03. The sequence continues at coordinate 8,647 of PITV01000066.1, read as the reverse complement.
CACGAGAAAAAGATCACAGCGTTCTTCAAAAAGGGATATATCGTGTGGCTGATCCTGTCATTCGCCGGAATTTTTGTTGCTTACCGGCTTTCGCAGTATCTGAACGGCAGCGTGTTCGGCTATTACGGGGAGAACTGGGGAGACCCGCTGAAGGTGCTGCACCGGCTGGGCAGCTGTGCCGGCGAGTGGTTGGTGTGCATATGCTATGTGGCGTTCAATTTTCTTCTGCTGATGAAAGTGAAACTTGGGAACAGAGCGCTTGTGATGCTGGGCGGCGTGACGCTGGAATTTTATCTGATGCACGGCATATTCGTTGAGCTGTTCGGATATGATTTTCTGGAATATACAAAAAGCCTTGTCTATATCCGGAGTGTGCCGCTGTACATCATTGCGGTGCTGGCCTGTGCCGCCGCGGCGACCGTCCTTTTCCGCCTGCTTTTGAAAGCATTGCTGAAAGCGCCGCTTTTCAAAGTGCCGGAGGACAACATGGTAAAATAACAGGCTGAACAGCGGTAAGAAATGGAAACGGAGCAGAATGTATGATGGATGATATGCAAGTCGGTTTTTTTGATGAGAGCAGGGAGCTTTCCGCCCCGCTGGCCAGCCGTCTGCGGCCCGAGACGCTGGAGGAATATGTCGGGCAGCAGCATCTGATCGGTGAAGGAAAGATCCTGCGTCGCCTGATCGAGCAGGATCAGATATCCTCTATGATCTTCTGGGGGCCTCCGGGCGTGGGAAAAACCACCCTTGCCAGAGTGATCGCCAAAAGAACGCATGCTGAATTCATTGATTTCAGCGCGGTCACCAGCGGGATCAAGGAGATCAAAGCGGTGATGGAGCAGGCGGAGCGCGGCCGTTCTCTCGGCGTGCGCACCATCCTTTTCGTGGATGAGATCCACCGCTTCAACAAGGCACAGCAGGATGCCTTTCTGCCTTATGTGGAAAAAGGAAGCATCATCCTGATCGGCGCCACCACTGAAAACCCATCCTTTGAGGTGAATACCGCTCTGCTGTCCCGGTGCAAAGTTTTTGTGCTGAAAGCGCTGGAGGAGAGTGATCTGATCGAACTTCTCCATCACGCGCTGACCTATGAAAAAGGATTCGGCGGCACAAAGATCAGGATCGGAGAGGATGAACTTGCCGCCATCGCAAGGTTTGCCAACGGCGATGCACGCACCGCGCTGAACACGCTGGAAATGGCTGTACTGAACACACCGGTGGACGGGAACGGTGAATATCACATCACACGGGAGGTGCTGAATGAGTGTACAGACCGGCGTTCCCTGCTTTATGACAAGAAGGGTGAGGAACATTACAATCTGATCAGCGCGCTTCACAAATCCATGCGGAATTCTGATCCTGACGCGGCGGTCTACTGGATGAGCCGCATGCTGGACGGAGGCGAAGATCCGCTGTATATCGCGAGGCGTCTGGTGAGATTTGCCAGTGAGGATGTGGGAATGGCGGATCCTGGCGCGCTGCAGCTGGCGGTCAATGTGTTTCAGGCCTGCCAGTTCCTTGGCGTACCGGAATGCGATGTGCACCTGACTCACGCGGTGGTTTATCTGAGCATGGCACCGAAATCCAACGCGCTGTATGTGGCGCGGGAAATGTGCAAAAAGGATATCCACGATTCTCCTGCTGATCCGGTGCCGCTGCAGATCAGGAACGCTCCGACAAAACTGATGCAGGAACTGGATTACGGAAAAGGCTATCAGTATGCTCATGACACAAAGGAGAAACTGACCCGCATGCAGTGTCTGCCGGACAGCCTGAAGGACCGGCGGTATTATATGCCGACCGAAGAGGGAAAAGAAGCCGCTGTAAAGGAACGGCTGGATGAGATCCTTCGCTGGAAACATCAGGAAGAAGCAAATGAATAAGATGGTCTGCCTGAATACCGGTGAAGATCATCAATCAATGGAGGAAGAGTATGAAAATCAGAAAACAATGCAATCTTTTGCGGCTGAACCGGGAACTGATCAAAGATATCCGCAGTGATACGGCCGATATCCGTTTTATGGAACTGCTTTGCGCCGGAAAGGCGGAGGAAGTGGCCGGCCTTTTCCGCGAAAGAAAAATGTTCTGGGATGTGCCGCCGGTGATCGATGCGCCTTATGAGCGCTTTGAAGGAATGGACGGGATCCGCAGATTCGCAGAGGGTTTTCTTCCGAAGTTCAAGGCGCAGGGAGCGACTTTCACACCTGTTTTCCAGACCATTGCCGGCGGAAGGACCGCGCTGGAATGCGTTGTTAATTTCGAAGTCGACGGCATGATCGAGGAAGTGCCCATGTTCGTGGTGACGGATCTGCGAACGCCGAAACTGCTTGAAGAAGTGCGTATATACTGCCATTACACCTGCGTTCCGGGAATGCAGCCGTACCGCAAGCCGATCTTTCCTTCCGCGCATCTGGAAATGGGAGATCCCGGCCTGCTGACGGGGCCTTTCAAAGCCTATTACGAGGCGCTCCATCACGCGCCGTACTGTGACGCCGAACGTATACGCCGCACATTCGCGAAGGATTGCATCGTGGGCGGCTATGAGCCGTGGGGGACTCCTGTCCGCAGCCGTGAAGAGATGGGCCGGGATGCCCAGAATTTCGGATACGGTCTTGCCACATATATTCCCGCCTGTGTCGGTATGCGGTATGAAACGCTCATCGATAACGGGTATACCAGCGTGATTGAATGGGTGCATATCGTATCGCGACAGGGGGCAGAGACCCGGAACAGGATCGCAACATCTGCCATCAGCGCCTATACCAGAAATGAAGAGGGGTATCTATGCAGCGTGCGCATCTGCGACTACGCTGGCAAGGAGGGGGAGATCGACTGGAGCAAAACTTCCATTACGGAAGCCGAAGCAAGATCGCTCAACCGTGTGGAGGAATTCCCGGCCGGCTGCGGACAGAAACCGCAGCTGCCGTTGCTGAAGATCGATTAACAGAATATAATGATAAGACAGAGCGGTGCGTACTGCTCTGCCTTTTTTATGCTGCATGGCAAATGCCGGACAGAACAATCTGTCCGGCATTTGTTGATTTGTTAAATTTTTACTTGACTGTTTTTTTGTGAAGCAATGAAGAAACGGCATCAGGCGATCGGCTCAAAGTCAGCTGCGCCATGCTTGCACAAAGGGCATACGAAATCCTCAGGCAGATCGTCACCTTCGTACACATAGCCGCAGATCTTGCATACATAGCCTTTTTTGCCCTCAGTACGGGGCTTTGGCTTCACATTGTTCTGATAGTAGGTGTAAGTCATGGTCTCCCGGTCGGAGAGGACACGGGCTTCAGTGACGGAGCAGATAAACATGCCGTGTGTGTCCAGATCAACATACTGTTCCACCTTCAGAGACATGAATGAATTGATGCTGCTGCTCAGGAAGGTCAGGCCGTTGTCGCTGCGAAGCACTTCCATACCGGCAAACTTGTCGTTGTTTCTTCCACTCTGGGATCCGAAGCGCTCAAAGACGGAGAAAGGAGCATCCGTGCTCAGACAGTTCACATTCATGATGCCGGTCTGTTTGATGATGTGGTGGGAATAATTCTGTTTGTTGATGCAAACAGCGATGCGGTTGGGATTGTTGGTCACCTGAGATACCGTATTCACGATGAGACCGTTATCCTTTTTGCCGTCATTGGAGGTAACGACATACAGACCGTAGCCGATATTGAACAGAGCGGTCAGGTCGTTCTTGTTGGCGGTCTCGCTGTTCTGCGCCATATATTCCCGGCACAGTTCGTCTGCCAGCGCTTCCACCTGCGCTCTGGTCGTATCATTCAGGGCGGACATGATGCTGACATTGGTTTCGGTATAGGTCAGATCTTTGCAGCCTTCCAGCATCCTCTTCATCAACTTGACCGCCTGAGGCGCCCAGGAACCGTTCTCGATCATGCCGATGGTCCTGTTCTTGAATCCGCGCTCGGTCAGGTGATTGATGAACTCCTTCATGAAGGGGAAGATGTCAGCGTTGTATGTGGTGGTGGCGAGCACGATCTTGCCATAACGGAAGGCATCCTCCACACATTCTGCCATGTCTGTTCTCGCCAGATCATTCACGATCACCTTGGGGCAGCCTTTTTCCTTCAGCTTTTCCGCCAGCAGTTCAACAGCTTTCTTTGTGTTGCCGTACACGGAGGTATAGGCGATCATGATTCCTTCGCTCTCAATGCCGTAGGAAGACCAGATATCATACAGATTCAGGTAGTAGCCCAGATTTTCAGTCAGCACAGGTCCGTGAAGAGGGCAGATCGTTTCAATTGCAAGCGCCGCGGCTTGTTGGAGCAGTCCCTGTACCTTTACGCCGTGTTTGCCCGCGATGCCGATAGAATAGCGGCGGGCGTCACATGACCAGTCTTCATCGGCATCCAGAGCGCCGAACTTGCCGAAACCGTCAGCAGAGAAAAGCACTTTGTCCGCGCTGTCATAGGTCACGATAACTTCCGGCCAGTGCACCATGGGGGCGGTGACAAAGGTGAGCGTATGTCTGCCGAGGGGAAGGGTGTCATTCTCGCCAACGACCAGACGGCGGTCTTCAAAATCAGTGCCGAAGAAATTTCTCATCATTTTGAACGCTTTGGCGGAGGATACAAGGACAGCCTCCGGTTAGGTGTTCATGAAATTGACGATGTTGGCACTGTGATCAGGCTCCATGTGCTGCACTACCAGATAATCCGGTTTTCTGCCTGAAAGCGCTTTTTCCAGATTATCCAGCCATTCGTGGGTGAAATTTCTGTCCACAGTGTCCATCACGGCGATCTTCTCATCGCGGATAAGATAGGAATTGTAGGACATGCCGTTGGGCACCCTGTACTGGCCTTCGAACAGGTCGACCTTATGATCATTGACGCCGATATAAAGAATGTCACTGGTGATATTCATTGATTCTCCTCCGGGGACAGGCGATGCATTATCCCGCTCTGCTGGGGGACAGCCTGTCAATGCATCAAGTTTATCACGAAACGGGGGAATAGTTCAATGGATAAAATGGTTCCAGTTTATGCTATTTGTACTACAAATCACAAAAAACTTTGGCCGGAGCGGCTCGCTTCTCCTTTTGTGCAGAAAAAAATCTTGATAACAGAACAGTATAATATTAAAATATATACACAGATAAGTCCTTTTCAGGGGATGCTTTTGTATGGTTCACGCCGTGGAGCAATATGATTTTATAACTGCGGCAGAAGAAGCCTGCATCGGGGAGCGATAATGAAACTGCTTTTATCAATAGCCAGGATGATATTACGCTTTATCCTGTATACGGCACTGATCCTGGTCCTTATCGTTTTGCCGCTGGGCTTATTCTATAAGAAACTGATCGCCGTGATGGATAACACATTCCTGCAGTATCTGTTCACGATCCTTTATATTGGGCTCGCGGTCTTGCTTGTGCAGCAGATTGGCAGGAAGGCTGTAAGATGGATCGATGACAGCCTTGAGCGCAAAACCGTCCGTGACGGGGATGAGGAAAAACAGCAGAGCAACTGAACAGGGTGGCATACTGTGTGTCTGTATGCAGGAAAATCACAGAAAGTATAGAGAAACCGGCAGTTCTATGACAGGGATGAAAGACTGGATGACTCAGAATTCGGAGGTAAAATGAGCATGGAATTCAGAATGTGCACAGAAGCGGATATTCCGGGACTGGCCGGGGCTATGTCTATGGCCTATTCAGAGGCACCCTGGAATGAGAACTGGCAGGAAGACAAAGCGGTCAGAAGAGTGACGGCGATCCTGAGCAACTTTGAAAGCATCGGCCTGGCCGCGGTCGAAGACGGAAAGATCATCGGCGGTCTGCTCGGCTATGTGGATCCCTATGCTGATGAAGATTTCTTCTTCGTTTCTGAACTGTTTGTGATCCCGGAGAGGAAGCGACAGGGGGTAGGAAGACAGCTGATCGGAGCACTTGAAGATGTTCTGCACGGGAAAAACATCAGCGTGATCCAGCTGATATCTATCGATGATAACGATACATTCTACGGAAAATGCGGTTTGACAAAGGATGATGTTTCTGTTCTGTTCAAGAGATGCTGATGCGTTTAAAGCGGGGGTTCAGTATGGTTTTTTCAGCATTTACACGGCAGATAGAGAATGAGTCTCTTAACGTGTACGGGGTGGAAGTTTACAGGCAGGGAAAGCTGATCCATGCCTGGGGAGATACGCAGACTGCGCGTCATCCCATCTACTCTGTGACAAAGTCTGTTCTTTCGATCGCTTTCGGTATCGCGAGAGACAGAGGGCTCATCTCACAGGATGATGCAGTCAATCGCTATATCCCCGGGGAATACGTGAGCCGGATGAGCAGCGAACAGAAGAAACTCATGAGCAGCCTTCCCATCAAGCGCCTGCTCACCATGTCTGTCTCCGGGTATCCGTTCCGTCCCGAAGGGAAGAACTGGCTGGATTTTTCATTGAATTATCCGCTCGGGGATCCGGAAACGCCTGCCTTCAATTACAGCAATATCTGCGTGTATCTCGTATCAGTTGCTCTGACTCAGGCAGTCGGTATGGATCTGTATCAGTTTATAGATGAAAATATTTTTCAGCCGCTGGGCATCGCCTCCCCTGTATATCAGCGCTCGCCGGAGGGATATTTCTACGGTGCCTCCGGTGTGGAACTGACAGTGAATGAGATCAGCCGTCTCGGACTGATGCTGTCAAACGGCGGTGTTTATAACGGAAAACAGATCGTTTCAGCCTGGTATGTCCGTGAGGCGACATCTGTTCAGCAGATGAACAGGGAAGGCGGATACGGATATTATTTCTGGAAGTACAGAGACGGCTTCAGCTTGAACGGGAAGTTGGGACAGAAGTGCTACTGCCTGCCCGGAAAAGGGCTGGTAATAACTTTCATGTCCAATATGGAACAGGGCTCCGAAAGGATGAGGATACTGATGGAGCAGTATCTGATCGACGATGAATGATAAGTGTCAGATATTTCGATCAATCCATTATTACCAAATAACATGGAATACAGGAGGTTTAGTATGAAAAAGATCGCTGCGTTGATCCTTGCACTCGTTTTATGTCTTACGCTGGTCCCTGCTGTTGCGGAGGGCAATGTGACCGTTCAGGAATGGCTGGATGCCAGGGGACAGTGCAGAGACTGTACGGTGACCGTGACCGTACTGACTGTGCTCAATCCGGTACTGGCTATTGTCGGAGATGATACAGCACAGGTCAATCTTTTCGGTGTGCATCTTTATGACAGTATGTACGGTTTCGGGATGAACGGCTTCTGTGAAGGAGACACACTGGTTCTGTCCAACCCTGTCTATAATGTGTTTGACGGCAATGTCGAAATGGCGGATGCCCAGCTGGCTGATATCATCGTGCAGGAGGAAGGTTTTACAAGGGCCGGTGTGCAGCAGTGGCTGGATGCCTCCGGGGAGATGGGAAACTGCTTTATGATCGTCAAGGTGATGGAGATCATCAATCCCGTGCTGGCGGCCGTGGCGGATGAATCAGGAACTGTCAATCTTTTCGGTTTTCTGGTGAACGGTGAGTTTGCAGATTTCATGACGCAGGAGATTAAAAGCGGGGATCTGCTCGTGCTGGTCAATCCGCGGTACAATGAGTTTGAGGGCAATGTTGAAATGGCGGATTCCATCCTGTTCAGGCTGATCTCAAGCTTCGTAGAGGACGGGGCTGAATAAGTCAGCATAATATACATCTGAATTTTCAGATGATCATGCAGAAGACAGAGGGGACTGGACTATGAAGATCAGCAGTCTGCATCACTGCTCCATGAAATGCGCCTCTGCGGAGGAACTGGAGAATGTGCGCCGGTTCTACTGCGGCATACTTGGCCTGAAGACCGTCCGCGAATGGCCGCAGGGCATTGTGCTGGACACAGGCAGCGGGATGCTGGAGGTGTTCTGCAACGGGGAAGGAAAACGCGAACTTGGCGCGATCCGCCATTTTGCATTTGAAGTGGATGACTCAGCGGCTTTCGCGGATGCGGTACGGACAGCAGGCTATGAAGTGTTCCTTGAACCGAAAAAGATCGAAGTTCCCTTTCCCGCGGTGATCGCCTTCTGTTTCGGCCCTCTCGGGGAGCAGGTGGAATTTTTTGAACCACAGAAGGAAGAAGGAGCCTGATAAACCTGCCTGCCGTCGCGCGTCATGTAAAAAAACAGCAAAAAAGACCGGCTGCACCATCAGCAACCGGTCTTTTTTTGTAGCTTTAGCGAAATAAAAACCACCAGCAGAGCTGGTGAGAGAAAAAACTTAAGATATAAGACACCTCCTTTGATATACTGAAAGCAGGTCTGCCAACCGCAAAGCAATCAAAGGAGGTGTGCCATTTATGGCAAATGACAGTACAAGTTTATCACATACAAAATGGGATTGCAAATACCATGTAGTATTTGCACCGAAGTACAGAAGACAAGAAGTGTATGGCAATTGAAAGGAGACATAGGACAGATATTAAGAAAACTCTGTGAAGCGAAGAATGTAGAAATTCTTGAAGCAGAGGCATGCCCAGATCATGTGCATATGCTGCTGAGAATACCACCGAATATAAGTGTTTCACAGTTTATGGGGTATTTGAAAGGCAAAAGTTCATTGATGATATTTGACCGACATGCAAATCTAAAATACAAATATGGTAATCGTCACTTTTGGTGTCGGGGATATTATG
>PITV01000065.1 GCA_017577285.1 Clostridiales bacterium | reverse complement strand
GAGCCGTAGTTGACGTACACCTTCATTCCGTTTTCGTACTCGGTGACCGTCACATTAACGGAAAGGTAACTGTGTCCGGTGATCCTTGCCTGATTCAGGCCGGCCATGGAGGTCTGATACTCATTGATCAGGGCAACCGCGGTGGCTTCCCAGTCATCGAAGTTGGCGCCGTAGTAGCAGCTGTGATCGCTTTCCTGCACGATCTGGGCGCTCTCCGCCATGAAGGTGAAGTTCAGTCCGGCGCCGTATTCAGCGCAGCGCAGGAACTCGTTCCAGTAGTCGGGAGCCAGATTGATGGGCTGGCCGGTGTAATCCTTCATGCCGTGCAGCGCGATCTGATAGAAGGGAACATTCCTGTCCAGAATGCTGTAGCCGGAACCGACAAAGTTCATATCGGTGATCACATCAGCATAAGGCACGGCATAATCATTGCCCTCGCGGATCATGACAGCCATTCCCTGCTCCGCCGCGGAAACCATCGCGCTGATGTTCATCCGCTTTACTTCCTCGCGGGTCACGGTGTCCTTGTTGTTATAGTCGCCGCTCAGGAATTTGCCGATATCGCGGAAGGACACGCCCGCCGCTTCCACATCACTCAGATATTCGATCAGATTGTTGACGCACTTCTGAGCGTAGGAGGGCTTTACGAGATAGTAGGAGCCGTAATTCTTATAAGACTTGAAGGTGATGTTGGAATACTTGGGCACCTTCACCTCATCACGGGTCGTCATGCGCGCCGCGTGAGAGAAGGGAAGGAATCCGTCGAACAGGCCGCTGTCATAGGCAAAACAGGTAATTCCGTCGAAGAACACGGGAACTCCCTTTTCCTTCGCGTAGGCGATCAGGGTCTTCATGCCCTTCTTGCCGCCCATTCCGCTGACGGGACTTACGCTGGTGAGAACGGTCTGCGTGATGCCATCATTGCACCAGCCCGCCATACGGACATACAGGTTTCTGACATCGCTGTCCAGCAGGCTGCTGATGATATCCTTCGCCTGATCATAGGAAGTGGTGGTGACGACAGAATCCACGGGAAGACCGGCCTTTACAACGACCTTGTCGATCGCGCCGATCAGTTCCACGGTAACAGGCATATCCTCGGAGGCCTTTGCATCCGCCACAGCTGTGCTGTTCCTCAGATAATCACCGTAGGTCAGAGCCATATCCGCGTAATCGGGGCTGTCGATGAAGCGGTAGCGTATGGACACCGTTTCATGCGGCAGGTCTTTCTCGTACATGTAAAGCATACGGGCGGTCCGGGCGCTCACCTTGTACTGCGTGTAGTGCAGCACCGCCATGCGGTAGTAGGCATAGTTGGCGCTGATGCTGTTGCGCCCGGCGATATCGGCATAGAGCCCGGCGAAGCTGGAGCCGTCCTCGGCAATGCAGATGAAGGAGGAGCCGGTCCCGTCGGAGATGCCGAATACGGGGAAGGTGGAACGGGTCTCGTTGACCCACTCGGTCTTGATCTGAGAGCAGTAGTCCCAGCCGTACATATCGGAATAGTAGGACGTCTGCTTCAGTTTGCCATTGTTCACATCGATGATCGCGCCGCCGCCTTCGGGCAGCAGGATGAATCCGTTGGTCGCCTTGTCATCGACAGAGCCGAACATGGGCAGCACACTGATATAGGAGATGGGGAACTCGTTCATGTAGCCGATCTTTTCGTAAGGTATCTCCACATGAAGGTCATCCCCGTCCAGACTGTACTCAACGGTCACGTTGAACGCGGCCTTTACGACCTTCTTGACACCGGCATCCAGCGAGTTGCTGAATTCCATGTCGGCATCGCACTGTTCCTGCGTGTATCCCACATCCAGGAAGGCGACCTCGGAAGCAAGCTTGACATCGTTCTTGACTTCCTTGATGATGTACAGCACCTTGGTATCGGGCTTCACAGTCTTCCCTTCACCGTAGTACTCGGGATACTGTTCCGCCAGCACCTCGTGATCGTGCTCATCCAGATCGCCCCACTTGATCACGGAGTACATGCCTTCGACCTTCTTCGCATCCTTCTTGCTCATCTGGGAAGTGTAGGCCTTGAAGGCGTTGTATTCGATGACCTGCGGGATGGTGTAGGGACGGCGGACTGTTGTGATGTAATAGTCAACGATGATCTTCTCGCCGTCTTCCGACTTGTACGCGTTGAAATATTCATCACGGATGCTGCCGTCATAGTTGTACAGATACAGGTCTGTATTTCCGGCGGGCGTGTAGGTGACCACCAGCGTGGATTTCATGATGCCGGGCACGGAGGCATCATCCGCCTTGACAGCGTTTGAGGTCCATTTCTTGCCGGTCTTTTTATCCGTAACGGTGATCCATGTGGTCTCACCGCTCACTTCCAGCTTCAGCCGTTCATTTTCCAGCGTAAGGGTCTTTTCCGAATTGCTCCTGTCATACTCGGAAGGCTCATGAAGCTGGGGTTTTTCTTCCTGAGTATAGATGATGATGAGCACCGTCACCAGTGCGATCAGCAGGATGGCGATCAGCGACCAGACGATAATGCGGCGGATCAGAGCTGCCTTCGGGATCTTAGGTTTACTCATTTCATCCACCTCCTTAGTACAATCTGAAGACGATCTCGCGGACAAAGGAAACGATATATCCGGCCGCGTCGCTGAGCAGGGAGAAGAAGATCAGCAGCAGGAAGATGATGACACAGGCGCCAAACACGGTGGCGAACAGGAAGATGATCGTCTTGAGGGGGCCGTAGTCATGCACTTCCATCAGGCCGACGAAGGCCAGGAACACACACCAGATCACCGAAATGCCCATCAGCACGTTATAGAAGCTTGCCTCGTCAAAGGTGATGATGTTGCTGACCAGGATCAGGGGGAGCTGCAGCAGAATATACGGCACCAGCGCGTAGCACATGGCCATATAGATATCCTTGAAGCGTCCTTTTCCGTCAAACAGCGTGGTTCCGGCCCAGTTGGCGATGCACAGGATGAGGAACGGCAGGAGCAGAGAAGCGACCTGCTCGAACACATCGATATACTGGATCGGAGAATTGATGAACTGGAAATCGGTGTACAGCAGTTTCAGGATACGGGTCATCAGGAACAGCACCAGAATGGTGTTGGCCGCCGCCAGGCTGCCGCGGTTCTCGTGCACCAGATCCCAGAATCCGTCAAAGGGATGGGTGATGACATGCAGGGAGTATTTCAGGGAAGCGATGTAACGGCTCCATCCGGCCTTGATCCGCTGGGAACGGGTCACGGCGGGAGCAGGATCACTCTGCTTTCTTGACGTGATTGTGCTCATAGTATTCCACCTCCCACTTCATGATCTTGATACGTTTGCGGATCAGCGGCACGATCAGCAGCGCCGCGATGATGATGGCGACCCACCACAGATTTTCCTCCACCCAGATCTTCCGATAATAGCGGAAAGCGCGTCCGTAGTTTTCCCTGTCGTTCGCCATCTCGAAATAGTACATGGCCTGCTCGTAGTCCTCCTGACGCATCAGGCTGCGGCCGATGCCCCTGTACGCCAGGTTGTAGTTGGCGTTCATCTTCAGCACTTCACGCCATGTATCGGCGCTGGTGTCATACTCGCCCCGCAGATACTGCTCGCTGGCCTCGTAGATCAACCTGCCGTACTCGGTGGGGGTGAAGATCGTCAGCGTGCAGTACAGAGAATCCAGCACCATCAGGTCATATCCCATATGCTCGATGGATGCGGCCTGACGGAAGCCTCCGTCCACGCTGTTTCTGGTTCCGAACGCCCACAGCATGATGCCCTGGGAGTCAAAGCCGAAGAGACGGCCGCGGGTGTTGTCCAGCGCGATGTACACATCGTTGTCCAGCACGGTGATATCGTAGAATTTGGAGGGGCCTTCCGCCGGGTCGGAGGAACTGGCCACCCAGTCCAGATCGCCGATGGGAGGATAACGGTCATTCTTGATCAGGATGTCGTTGCCCAGGTTGTTCAGACGGCGGATGGGATAAGCGGCGTCCCACTTCAGGTCATACTCATCGAAGGCCACATTCGTGGCGTAGATGAAGCCGTCGTTGTCGATATACACGTTCTTGTATTCGGTAGGCACGAAGTTGCTGGTCTGGGAACGCTGTTCCTTGGTCATGAACCACTTTCTCCAGATATATTCAGCCAGATTGTAGACGACCTTGTTGGCGCCGATGAAGCCGGTGAAGGTGGTATCCGGTTCAAACTTGACCAGACCCTTGTTCACATTCTTCGCCTGCACATACACGCGGCCGGAGCTGTCCACCACGAAGCGGCTGGGCAGGAAGCTGCTCACGCCATCGAAAGTGGGATCATCGGGTTTCACAAATTCCTTGATGAAGTTCAGGTCCTTGTCCACCATCACGATGCGGTGGTTATCCGTATCAGCGATGTAGATATTGTCATTCACATCCACGAAACAGTCGCTGGGGGTCTTCAGTTCGGCGACCTCGCTCCCCTGTATCGCGGTGATGATGCGGGTCACTGTGCAGACCGCGCCCTCGCGGCGGATCTGAATGATGCGGTTGTTGCCGGTATCGCACAGATAGATATCATGATTCCGCACATACAGGCTCTGAGGGCTGTTCAGCGGAACATCCAGGCCCAGAGAACTGCTGTTCAGCACAGTCTCCACGCGGTAGGCGTCCGGCGATTCACGCAGGTCTTCCCAATAGTCATAATTATAAGTATAAGTACTGGTAAATCCGTCCTGGGCGGCAAAGGCGCAGCCAAACGGGACCAGTGTCACGATCACAAGAAGCAATGACACAACTGTACGCATTGCTTTCACCGTTCATCGACCTCCTCGTTCATAAAATACTGCATATCTCGTTAGTCCTTGATACCGGAGGATGCCATCGTCTCCAGGATCCGGCTCTGGCTGAAAATGAAGATCAGGATGGGGACGGACATAACGATGACCGTTACGGCCGCGGCCTGACCGGTACGGGCGATACCGCCGGCCTGGATCTGCTGCAGCGCGTACACCAGAGTCTTCTTTTCATCCGAGTAGATGACGGTGGAAGCCGAAGTATTCCACAGGCTTTGAACAGAGAAGATGATAACGGTCAGCCACGCGGGCTTCACATTGGGCATGACGATGTGCCAGAAGATCCTGAACTCTCCGGCACCGTCGATGTGCGCGGCCTCGATCAGCGCGGTGGGCAGGCCCTCCATGAACTGCTTCATCATGAACAGTCCGATGGGGGCGGCAAACGCGGGAAGGAGCAGCGCCCAGTAGGTGTCGATCATGCCGAGGTTGGACATGATCACATAGTTGGGGATACCGGTCACGTAGCCGGAGAACATCAGGGCGGTGGTGACCACACCGAAGAACAGCCTTCCGCCGGGGAAATCGTACTTTGCCAGCACGAAAGCCGCCATGGAAGCGATGATCAGATGTCCGAAAGTGCCCACAAAGGTAATGAACACCGTATTGGTCAGATAGCGGCTGAAAGGCACATAGCTCTGACCCATGGTAACGAACAGATCGGAGAAGTTATCGGTGGTGGGATGCTGTGCGAACACGGTGGGCGGGAAACGGAACAGCTCGTCCAGAGGCTTCAGAGAACTTCCGATGGCGAACACCAGCGGGAACGCCATCAGGCAGGCCACGATGGCCAGCAGGATGTAGACACCGATATCGCCGCCGATGGAACGGTTGGGATGACGGCGCCTCACCTTGTGCTTCTTCACCTTCTGGATGCGCTCGCCGCGCAGTTCAGCCAAGCGCTTCAGTTCATCGGCGCGGGTCTTTTTCACCACGGGACGGTTGTCCCAGTGGTCATCGATCTGCTTGTACACCCTCATGCCCTTGCTCAGGTAGAAGGTGTATTTCACATCACCCTTGATGGTGCAGGTCACAGTGGAGGACATGCCGCCGTGGCGCACCTGGGCCAGACCGGTGATCTGATGGATGGGGAACTCCACGTTCCCGTCCTTTTTCTTGGACACGAAACGCACATCGGTCTCGGTCACAATGATCTCGCCGTTGTATTTTTTGCTGTCAAGACCGGTCATGCTACCGGTGGATCTTACTTCACTCATATCATGTACCCACCTTTGCCAGCAGATTGGAGATTGCCTTCTTGCACAGGATCATTACCAGGAACAGCAGCGTGGCAATGGCGGAGGCGTAACCCATTTCAAAACGGGAGAAACCGTAGTCGAACAAGTGGGTCACGACAGTGCGGGCGGCATAGTCCGTGGAGGGATAGCCGGCCAGAGCGCGGGGAACGTCGCACACGTTGAAAGCGGAGGTAATGCTCATGACCGCGCCGAACAGCAGCATGGGCTTCATGGAGGGCAGGGTGATGTGATACAGTTCCTGCCAGCGGCTGCGGACGCCGTCCACATAGCCGGCTTCATACATGCTGTTGTCGATGCCCTGGAAACCGGCGACAAAGCTGAGGAAGCCGGTACCCATGCTCATCCACAGGATGACCACGATCAGGACGGGCATGATGTAGGCGGGATTGGAGAACCACAGGATAGGCGCATCGATCAGGCCGAATTCCAGCAGGAAGCTGTTGATATAGCCGTAGGCGTCACCGCGGAAGATGATGGAGAAAATGGTATAGGCGGTGCCGGCCACAGAGGGCGCGTAGAACACCACGACAGCCACGGCGCGCAGCCACTTGGGCAGCTCGTTGATGAACCAGGCGAACAGGAAGCTGAGGATGTACCCCACAGGGCCTGTGATCACGGCGATCACGAAGGTGTTCTTGACGGATGTAAGGAATACCTCATCCTGCAGGATCAGATCGATGTAGTTCTTGAAAGCCACGAATCTCGGGGGCTCCAGGATATTATAATAGGTAAAGCTGTAGAAAATCGATGTGATGATGGGCAGGATGATGAATGTAAAGAAGAGGATGGCATAAGGAGCCAGGAAAAGGTAGCAGACTTTCATCTTCTTAGCCTTCTGCCAGCCATACTTCAGATTTTCCTTCTTTACATTGGTCCACTTGCTCAAAAAGGAACGCTCTTGCATGTTGATTTCTCCTTTCCCCTTCTTTTATTACTCCAGCGGCAGGCCGAATTCCTGACGCTTGATCCTGATCTCTTCATTGATGGTGCGCGCGTAGTTGATCAGCGTTTCGCGCTTGTCCTCTTTCTCGTTGATGACCTTGCGGATGGCGTTGGTCATGTGACGGGTGGTGGAGTAGCCGCCGGCGATCTCGCGGAAGCCCACGGTCCAGGCCTGCTGTCCCTGCAGCACTTCCAGCTGCTCGGAGCTCCAGGCCAGCTGCTTCAGCGCCTGTCTGTTGGCGGTGGAGTAGCGGGCGGAGGAGCCCAGGACGCTTTCGATCTCGCGGCCGAAGCGCACCTGCGTATCCGCGCTGGTCCACCACTTCATGAACGTCCAGGCATCGTTCCTGATGCGTTCATCATCGGTCTTGATCATCATGCAGCACACGCCCTGCGCGTGAACACTGCGGTCAATGCTGCCGTCCGCCTGCTCTGTGCCAGGGAAGTAGGTGAAATTCCACAGTCCGCGGATCTCGGGAGCGGCGATCGCCAGTGTGTTGTAGGTGGTGTAGCTGGTCACGCCCAGCGGCATCTCGCCGCTGCGGAAGCGGCTGACAAAGTCGTAAACGATGGGCAGGCCGTAGTCATTGTACAGGCTGGTGTACAGTTCAAAGGCCTGAACACCGGATTCGTTGTCGATCATGGTGCTCTTGCCGTCTCCGTCATAGATCTGCCCGCCGTGCTGGTAGATCAGGGAGTTGAGCACGCTCATATCGGCGGCAGCGATATCGGGATAAGGCACGCCGACGCTCATGTTGTTGCCCTGAATGGTGGGGAGCATGGCGACCAGTTCCTCCCAGGTCTGAGGCACATTCAGCCCCAGTTCCTCCAGCACATCCTCGCGGTAGAACAGGAGGTTGTATTCCTGCGTCTCGGGCAGGGCGTAGATCCCTTCGTGAGGAATGGTCTTTTCGCCGTTCTCATCTTCAGAATAGCTGGTATATGTCATGGCCACGAGAGAGCTGGGATAGAACACAGCCTTGCTGTCGTCCACCGCAACAGGAACACCATCCTCTCCGGGCGTCCAGTTTCCTTCGCCGTAAATGACATCCCAGAAATCATCAAACTGGGTCAGATCCTCAACGGCGTTGCGCATGGCGTAGTTCACAGGGAACCAGCTGGCCAGGCTCAGCACCACATCGGGGCCGTTGCCCGCCACAACAGCGGTGAGCAGCGTATCGGCCACGACCAGTTTCACATTCACCTTGACGCCGAACTCGGGAGTGAAGGTATCATCGATCATGGTCTTGAGGATGGTGGACTGGTCACGGCCGGTGACGATCCACACATCAATGATGTCATCCTCATCCTCATCGTACTTGTCGCCCAGCGAGTTGTAATCCACAAAGTAGCTGGCGGCGCAGGATTTCACTTCATGCACAAGTCCCGCGAAGAATCCGTCGTGGATATCGGGCAGCTCCGCCTTATCGCCGTGGATATAGATGCGGTCGATATCCAGCTTGGTCTCCGACATGTTCTGCATGGAGGTGCCCAGGGATGTGATGTTGTCCTTGAAGTTGGTGAACTGTTCCGTGATGCGGTCATTGTTCTTTACGAACTTTTCCAGCTGACTGGCCAGCGTCTGGGCGACAGCAATGCGGTCGCTCTTCTGTCCGGTGACCTCAACAGTCTCGTCCACGATCCTGTACAGGCGCCTGCTTTCCAGATCCATGGCCTCGATAACGCCGGGCAGTGTCTTGGCGATATTGTAATCGCGGAAACGGTCGGGGTTGACGCCGGTCAGCACCAGCACCTTGCGGTAGATCTGATTCAGGCGGTAGATGCTGTCCTCGATCTCCTTCAGGATGGGGCCCATGGCGCCCAGCGTCGCCTCGATGCGGATGGTATGCGTTCCCTTGTCCAGCCAGAAGCGGCAGGGATCGCCGTTCGCGTCTTTCAATGTGCAGTTCTGCCAGGATGTGCTGTAGTCGAATTCCACAGCGCTCAGTTCCTCGCAGGGGATCTCGCCGTCGATATAGACGCTGCGGCAGCTGATGGCGCCGCGCTGATATTTCTGGCGTCCCTTGATGGTGATGAGGTAATAGCCGGGCTCATCCACCTCAAAGGACCACTCGATCCACTCGTTGGCCTTGTTCCAGGCATCACCGCCGATGTAGTTGAGCAGCGTCTTCGACACGCTGTAGGGATAAGTGTCAGGAGACGAGCGGTCATACTTGGGATAAAGGGACGGCGTGGAGCGCAGGCCGGCGGATTCGCCTTCCACGATGATCAGCGCCGTGCCGTCATTTTCCTCCCTGCCGGCCTGAGCCGCGCTGAACTGTTCATAATCCGCCAGTTCCGCCACAGGAACCAGATGGATCCCGCGGATGCAGAAGGGCTCGTTCACAGCTTCCAGCGTGACGGTGTTTTCACCTTTGTTGAAATAGAACTGATAGGGCAGCAGCTCGTAGCCCATATCATCGCGGCAGTACGCGGTCTGCCAGTCATATACTTCCACCTGCGTGGGGCGGATCTCATTCCCCTGGTTATCGATCTTTACAGTATATTCTTCAACTTTTCCTTTTCCTTCATATACAACAGTGCCGTTCTTCATCACCGTGATATCATCCCCGCTGACGGTGACGGCGGCATCGTAGTACACGGTGCCGTCCTCCGCGACAGCCTTCTGCTTGACCTTGTCGGTCCACAGACGGGAGAAGCACAGGGTGGACGCGCCCGTGAAGGGCAGTTCGCCGTTGATATACAAAACGCGTTCCACATCCACGCCGCGGCTCTCAACGGTGAGATAATCGAGGCGGATGTTATAGAAGCCGGCGGCCTCCACATTCACAGTGAAGGTAACGGCGCCCTTGTCGCCGGTATATACATAGTCAAATTCCGCGCCGTCCGCGTCAGTGCCCTTTTTGAAAGCCAGCACCTTTCTGTCGCCCATCCAGAAGGCCTCGTCGCCGTCCTCATCGGGCTTCGCTTCAACAGTCTCATCGCTTTCCACTCTGGCGCTCAGGATATCCGCGTCAGCAAAAGCCTCCGGCCGGTCGGCATAGGAGGTGAAATGGACCGCCTCCAGATAGATATCGTTATCCAGCGCCGTGATGCTGACCGTATAGGTGCCGGCGCTCAGCTTGATGCCTTTCGCTTCGGTTTCGCCGGGAAGCCTGCAGAATTCCCTCTGCATGGGCTGCAGTTCACGGGTAACGGCGGGGATCGCTTCGATCTCCTCTTCCGCCTCAGCGGTCACCTCAGCTTCTTCAGCGGCATCGGCAGCCGCATCCTCGGCGGAAACGGCCGCGTCTTCATTTTCAGCAGTCTCAGCGGTCTCCCCTCCGGTCTCTCCGTCTGCGTCAGTCCCGTCCGCGAGGGCTTCCTCATCCTGTTCAGGTTCCTCTTCGATCACGATGACAGGCGTATGTCCCTCAGTGACGACAAAACCGTATTCATCCCCGTTCTCTCCCCTCACGGGCAGCACAAGGGCATCGGCTCCCTCAAACGCGGGGGCGCCGTCGATGCGGAAGGAATAAGAAACATTCTCTGCATTCACGCCTTCGGCGACAGCATAAACGAAACTCAGTTCATAATAACCGGTCTCATCGATGGTCACGCTCCAGTTGGCGGTCTCTCCGGCGCTCAGCTGGGCATACTCCGTGCCGAACTCACCGTGCCAGGCAGGCAGACAGCGGGAAAGGAAAGCCTCCTCCTGCGCGTCCACAGCACCTGCATCCGCCTGAAGGTTTTCCTCCAGAAGGCCGGCGGTCTCCGCAGCCGCTTCAGCTGTTTCATCAGCCGGCTGCTCATCCGCGGCGGGCACGGCTTCCGCGTCTGCGGGATAGCCGTCCATGAAATCCTGAGGATCGCCGGTCTGCGCCTCAAAAAGGCCCAGATCATGAGCAGCATCCCTGGATGTCAGATAGGCATCATAGGTATTGCTGCGGCCGATCCCGGCCGTGTCCGAAGACAGATCCACTCCCGCGTACTTCTCGCGGAAATCATCGTCTCCGCCGAGCAGCACAACAAGCAGCACCACTACAGCAGCCGCGATCAGTACGCCGATCAGAATGTTTCTCCACTTCTTCTGCATATCGAATACACTCCTGTTTTTGCGTCTTGCCTGAGACGCATTGTTTCCGGGCGCAGGAAACAAGGGGACGCCCGGGCAGGTTTTTCCAAAAATAGAAATAAAACCTCTATTTTTACCCGTTAAGTTTATCAAAATTATATGCAAGTTGTCAATAAGAGCACGTTCTTTTTTTGTATTTTGCACAAAAAAACACCCGTTTTTCCGGTTTTGAAGCCCGATCCGGCGGCATTCGTGCCATCGCCCCTTTTTCCCGCGTAATAACCGTCCGTTTTCCCTGATTTTTTACATCTGTAAACGTTTCCGTTTTTCATCGCGCGCTGCTTTTCAGCCGGATCCTCAGCCGCGGCTCCGGTACGATCCCCCACTTTTGCATTTTTTCACATATTGTGATATAATAACACGCAACAAACAGACTGTTGCACCGTTTTCACAGAATGACAGATCCCGCCGGCAGTATGCGGACATTTGATCTCTGGAGGAATTATGCGTATAGCGATCCTGGGGGAAGGTAAACTGGGCGTTGCCCTCACTTCCCGTCTTATCAACGAAAAACACGATGTCGTCGTTATCGACACCAATCAGAATGTGCTGGCAAAGCATGAAGATGCCCTGGACGCCATGTTCATCAAGGGCAGCGGCGTCAGCGTGGAAACACTGGCGGAGGCTGATATCCGCCGTGCGGATGTGGTGATCGCCACCACCGCCAGCGATGAGACCAACATGCTGGCCTGCCTGACAGCAAAAAAACTCGGAGCGTCATATACCATCGCCCGCATCCGCGATCCGCAGTATCTGGGCAGTCTCCCCTTCCTGCAGAAGGAGCTGGAGATCGACTATATCGTCAATCCCGAGCGGGCAACGGCCCGGGCCATCAGCCGCATGCTGCGTTTCCCCTACGCCGGAAACATCGAAACTTTCGGCCGCGGCAGAGTGGAAATGATGGATTTTGAGGCAGGTGCGGATGATGTGTGCACCGGTGTCCCCCTGAAGGATATGTACAAGGTCAACAAGAG